>NZ_CP070967.1:0-4015 GCF_017086425.1 Staphylococcus sp. SB1-57 | reverse complement strand
AAAAGCAACTTTTTTGGAATGATTTGAGAAAAACAAACTAAGTTGTTTTGTTGTGTTATAACATGGAAAAGTATACTGAGAAAAAACAAAGAAATCAAGTATTTCAAAACTTTATTAAACGACATATTGGAGAAAATCAAATGGATTTGGTGGAAAATTGTAATACGTTCTTGTCTTTTGTAACCAATCGAAGAATGGATAAAAAGAAATTATATAAATCTAATCCATGTAAAAATCGTTTTTGTCCGATGTGTGCATGGCGAAAAGCGAGAAAAGATGCATTAGGTTTGTCATTGATGATGCAGCATATTAAGCAAACAGAAGATAAGCAATTCATTTTTCTAACACTTACGACGCCAAACGTAACAAGTGAGGATTTAGAAAACGAAATAAAAATTTATAATAAGTCTTTTAAGAAAATGTTTGAACGTAAAAAAGTAAAAACAATTACAAAAGGTTATGTGAGAAAATTAGAAATAACTTATAACAAAAAGCGTGATGATTATAACCCACATTTTCACGTATTGATTGCCGTTAATAAATCATATTTTAAAGATACTAAAGCTTATATTAGTCAAAAAGAATGGCTAGAAATGTGGCGTGATGTCACAGGAAATTCTGAAATCACACAAGTACATATACAAAAAGTTAAGCAAAATAATAATAAAGAACTTTACGAAATGGCTAAATATTCTGGTAAGGATAATGACTATTTAATTAATCAAAAAGTGTTCGATGCATTTTATAAAGCGTTAAAAGGAAAACAAGTTCTTGTTTATTCTGGACTGTTTAAAGACGCAAGAAAGAAATTAAAAAATGGCGAATTAGATTACTTAAAAGAAGTTGATCCGACCGAATATATTTATCAAATTTTTTATACTTGGAATAAAAAAGAGTATTTAGCGAGTGAAATTTTTGATTTAACAGAGAGTGAAAAACAAGAAATTAATCATCAAATGATTGATGAAATTGAAGAAGAAAAATAAAAATAAATTTTCTTAAACGTTAGCAAAAAGCTAGCGTTTTTTTGTTGAAAATACGTTAAAAATGGCTGGGTACAAACTGGGTACAGACACAATATATAGGGGTACAACCGGGGTACAATCGCAATTTGTAGGGGTACAATCGGGGTACAAAAATAAAAAAGTGGTAGCAGATTGAAAATCTTGTATCCCTTGAAATGTCTGGCTTCGCCAGACCTACCATTCAAAATGGTAGCAAATTTCCCTTATGCTCTTACAAAGAATTTGGAGCCAATTCAAAATTTGGTGTTTTTTGAAAGAAATTGCCCCTGCAGGAACTAAAAAAGTTGATGAATTTTTGAGCCATTATATGCCAATTTTTAATTTGCATGTAGATGGGCAGTGTCTAAAAATTCGACACTGGTTTTGCTCAAATTTTTGTTTGTGAAATTAAAATATAATTATTTGGCTCTTATTTGCGTTTTAAGAGCCAATATAAGTTTTTGGGTATAAAACTATATGAATGACTCTAATTTTTCAAAATACCGCCTTAAAATTAAAAATAAAGGTATTCTGATTTGTAATAAATTAGAATATAAAAAAAGAGCCACCATTTAAAATTTAGGTAGCTCTTACTCACTTTTTGGATGATAAAAGTGGAAAAATAATTCGAGAAAAACAGAAAGGATATTTTAATTATAACACGGCATTTATGCCGAGAAAATTTATTGATGTTGAGAAGAACCCTTAACTAAACTTGTAGACGAATGTCGGTATAGCGTGAGCTATTAAACCGACCATTCGACAAGTTTTGGGATTGTTAAGGGTTCGGAGGCTCAACGTCAATAAAGCAATTGGAATAAAGCAACTTTGATTAATAACTTCTAACTTTTGGGGCTTTATAGTTTTTTATAAATTCTTCGATTTCTTGGAATGAATTTGAGAATAGTATTTTATCTCTATCTTCCTGAGTTAAAAACTCGTTTGAAACCATTTGATCGTAGAATTGTTCGATAAGTGAATAATAATTATTTGTATTGAAAAAAATACACGGGTTGTTGTTTTGACCAACTCTTGACCATGATACAACTTCAGTGATTTCTTCTAAAGTTCCAGGACCACCGGGAAGAGCTATACATACATCGCCTTTTTCTAAAATAACTTCTTTTCTTTCTGACATACTTTCCACGATTATTAGTTCGTCTAATTTGTCATGAGCTAACTCTCTTTGTTGTAAAAACGTAGGCATTACACCGATTGTTTTTCCGTTGTTATGTATTACAGTATTTGCGATTGTACCCATTAGTCCTGCATTTCCGCCACCAAATACTAAAGTATGATTATTTTTAGCTATCCATTCTCCTAATTGAATCGCACTATTTTCGTATTCTTTTTTGTTTCCTTTGCTCGCTCCACAATAGACGATAATATTCATTTGTTATTACTCCTTTTTTTATTTTTTATGTTATCAAAAATAGAAGTAATTTGGTTCTGTTGCAAAGTTAAAAATCATGTAATATTTATACTGAAAAACGAAAAATAATTAATACTAACAAAACTCTTTACTGTTAAAACAATATTTGCTTTTATAGTTTTGTATAGATGTGCATATAATTTTAACTTTGCAACAGAACCAAAATTATTTTATTAAAGAGTAGTTCAACAAACGGGCCAGTTTGTTGAAGATTAGATGCTATAATTGTTATTAAAAGGATTGAAGGATGCTTAGGAAGACGAGTTATTAATAGCTGAATAAGAACGGTGCTCTCCAAATATTCTTATTTAGAAAAGCAAATCTAAAATTATCTGAAAAGGGAATGAGAATAGTGAATGGACCAATAATAATGACTAGAGAAGAAAGAATGAAGATTGTTCATGAAATTAAGGAACGAATATTGGATAAATATGGGGATGATGTTAAGGCTATTGGTGTTTATGGCTCTCTTGGTCGTCAGACTGATGGGCCCTATTCGGATATTGAGATGATGTGTGTCATGTCAACAGAGGAAGCAGAGTTCAGCCATGAATGGACAACCGGTGAGTGGAAGGTGGAAGTGAATTTTGATAGCGAAGAGATTCTACTAGATTATGCATCTCAGGTGGAATCAGATTGGCCGCTTACACATGGTCAATTTTTCTCTATTTTGCCGATTTATGATTCAGGTGGATACTTAGAGAAAGTGTATCAAACTGCTAAATCGGTAGAAGCCCAAACGTTTCACGATGCGATTTGTGCCCTTATCGTAGAAGAGCTGTTTGAATATGCAGGCAAATGGCGTAATATTCGTGTGCAAGGACCGACAACATTTCTACCATCCTTGACTGTACAGGTAGCAATGGCAGGTGCCATGTTGATTGGTCTGCATCATCGCATCTGTTATACGACGAGCGCTTCGGTCTTAACTGAAGCAGTTAAGCAATCAGATCTTCCTTCAGGTTATGACCATCTGTGCCAGTTCGTAATGTCTGGTCAACTTTCCGACTCTGAGAAACTTCTGGAATCGCTAGAGAATTTCTGGAATGGGATTCAGGAGTGGACAGAACGACACGGATATATAGTGGATGTGTCAAAACGCATACCATTTTGAACGATGACCTCTAATAATTGTTAATCATGTTGGTTACGTATTTAATCTATGAAAGCACTAAGGAATTCCTTAAGGAACGTACAGACGGCTTAAAAGCCTTTAAAAACGTTTTTAAGGGGTTTGTAGACAAGGTAAAGGATAAAACAGCACAATTCCAAGAAAAACACGATTTAGAACCTAAAAAGAACGAATTTGAACTAACTCATAACCGAGAGGTAAAAAAAGAACGAAGTCGAGATCAGGGAATGAGTTTATAAAATAAAAAAAGCACCTGAAAAGGTGTCTTTTTTTGATGGTTTTGAACTTGTTCTTTCTTATCTTGATAATAAGGGTAACTATTTCGATTTGAAATAGTTACCCTTATTCCATTGATATGACTGGCTTCAAGCACAAAAAAAGTTGCCTTTTCCAGCATACTATTGTATCGTTTTAGGTGTCTAATCAAAAACGTAAATAGAAAGGAGA
>NZ_CP070966.1:0-6335 GCF_017086425.1 Staphylococcus sp. SB1-57 | reverse complement strand
TAGCCACTTATTTTTTCGCAGAAAAAATCCTAAGGGGCTTGGGGATATTCCCCAACAAGCAGGCGTCGCTACCACGTGAGTGGCTAGCAAAGCCAGTGCTTGCCAAACCACTATATTACTTGATGAAATTTAGATTATCATATAATCTAAATTTATATTAAGTAATATCTTTCGTAGAAAGCGTGGTGGGATGTATGAGCGAACAAAACCATTTTGTGGCTAGCGACGAAACTGTTGGGCAAAACCATAAACCTAACCGTAAAGAGCCGAAACAAATTAGTTTTCGTGTGAGCGAATCCGAATATTTAAAGTTAAAGCAGTCGGCTGAAACTTTAAATATGAGTGTGCCTGCTTTCGTTAAGAAAAAGGCACAAGGCAGTCGATTGGTCGCACCTAAATTTGATAAAGAATCGCGACAATCGATTGCGAAAGATTTAAGTCGATTAGGGGCGAATGCCAATCAAATTGCGAAATATTGTCATCAACATCAATATGACGCTCCGAATTATAGCGCATTAGAACGTAATATCAATGAATTACGTGAAAGGTTGGATGACATATGGCAACAACTAAATTAAGTGCGACGAAATCAACATCTCGTGCCATTAATTATGCTGAGAAACGTGCTGTTGAAAAAAGCGGCTTAAATTGTGATGTGGATTATGCGAAATCGAGTTTTAAAGCCTCACGTGAGTTATATGGCAAAACTGATGGTAATCAAGGGCATGTGATTATTCAATCATTCAAACCCGATGAAGTAACTCCAGAACAATGTAATCAGTTAGGTTTAGAACTCGCTGAAAAACTAGCACCCAATCATCAAGTGGCTGTGTACACACATAATGATACAGATCATGTACACAACCATATCGTGATTAATTCGATTGACCTCGAGACAGGTAAGAAATTCAACAACAATAAACAAGCATTACATAATGTCAGAAATTTTAATGATGAGATTTGTCGGGAACACGGTTTAAGTGTGCCAGAACGTGATACTGCAAAATTAAGATATACCCAAGCTGAAAAAGCATTAATAGAAAAAGATCAATATTCTTGGAAAGATGATTTACGAGAAAAAATTGAAAATGCGAAAGACCATACAAGTGATTTTAAGAGCTTTTCAGAGCATTTAGAGAAATCCGGTATCGAGTTTAAAGTCAGAGGCAAAAACGTCTCATATAAGCCTGAAAACGTCAATAAATGGGTACGTGGCAAAACACTTGGCGAAGATTACGACAAGGGGGCATTAGAATATGAGTTTGAAAGACGAGAAAGAGAAGAAGAAAAGGAATCAGAGCGAGACGCAGTCGCAGCGTACACAGACCAATTCGAAGTTGACTGGGACGCCGTCGAACACAACACAGAACAACTTAGAAAGACAAGAATTAGACGAACTGAAAAAACAAAACAAGCTCATCATCAAGTATCTAACAGAGATACAAGAGAACCAGAACGCACGAGAGAAAGAACAAAAACAACTCACATCGAATTTGACAGAGGCGACGAAGGATTTTCGAGATAATGGTGTTAAAGTCCATAATAGCTTTACTCATATACTTAAAGAAAAATTGGATAAAGTCGATACCGATGAATTAGCTAATATAATCGGCAGAGATATTTATAAAGTGCGTGATGAAAATGAACGTATGTTGCAAGAAGTGAGAGCGTCACATGAAGCATACCAAAAGAAAATTAAACTCATGTATCGAGGAATGGGCATAATGTTATTAGTCTTTATGCTTTTTACGTTAGTCATGACTATTGGCAGTGATTTTATGGATTTTATACATGTCGATATACTTCAAAAAGCAATAGCTAGTAAGATTAAAACGTCTGAGGGCTTTATGACGTTGGTTTGGTACATTGCTTATGGCTTACCGTATATCATTGCGATAGGTGGATTTATTTATCTTTATGAATGGATTAGAAAGAAATTCGAAGTCTTTTTGTAATTATGAGGACGCAATTATGCCGAGAAAATTTATTGTGCATTGAGAAGAACCCTTAATTAAACTGTTTCGACGAATGTCGGTATAGCGTGAGCTATGAAACCGACGAGTCGACAGTTTTTGGGTTTATTAAGGGTTCAGAGGCTCAATGTCAATAAAGCAATTGGAATAATGCATTAAAGTTATATCACTTATTGCTTTTTTAAATAATAAAAACCAACCACAAATGTGGTTGGTTTCCTTTTTGTCTTTTGAATTTGTGAGGGGCAAATTGCCCCGAACTTTTTAATATCTTTTTATAAATCTTTTTAAGACCTTTATAAGTATTGTTTGATCCTTAGAGCGACAAGAGGTTTGAGATGACAAAGGCAACTTTTTGTAACTACAAAGGCAACTTTTTGTAACTACAAAGGCAACTTTTTGTAACTACAAAGGCAACTTTTTGTAACTACAAAGGCAACTTTTTGTAAAAAAGTTGCCTTTGTAGTTAAATTGATGCTATTATAGTTTTAAATTAAAATGGTTACATACTATTAAGACACCTATTATTTTTTTAAGTGTCCTAATTTTTGTTTACTGCTTAGGAGGGTTTATAAACATGCCTGGAGAAACTGTTGTCTATCAAAATGAAATGAATTTAGTTCCTTTACGTAAGTTTACCAGCACAGAAATCGATATATTTTTTAGTCTTTGTAATAAGTTAAAAGAACAAGATATAAAAGAATTAACTATCCCTTTTGAGGAGTTACGTCACTTAAGTAATTACTATCATCGTTCCCTAAAACGTTTTGTTAAAGATTTAGAACATGTATACGATAAGATGTTAACTTTAACTTATACTGAAAGAAGTGGCCTATCTTTCAAAAAATTTGTATTGTTTACAGGATATGAAGTTGATGTTGATGAACAAGAATTAATTGTTAGTATTAACCCTAAATTAAAGCACGTTTTAAATGAAATAACAGCTGATTTTACTAAGTTTGAATTGAAAGAAATGACACACCTTAAATCAACATACTCTAAAAATATGTTTAGGTTATTAAAACAATATAAACACACAGGCTATTTCAAAATTCAAATTGAGGATTTTAGAGAGCGACTAGATATTCCTAATAGTTACCGTATGACACATATTAATCAAAAAGTATTAGTCCCTATCATTAAAGAGTTAGGTTTTATTTTTAACAACCTTAATATCAATAAAATAAAGGCAAAAAAAGGTCGCAAAATTGAATGGCTAGAGTTTACGTTTGATGCTGAGAAACGTATTCACTCCAAGAGACAACCGGAAATGACAGTTTCAGGCAAAACCAAACACATGATAAATCGGGAAAAAACACCAAAATGGTTAGAAGAAAGGACTTATGAGAAGAGAAAAGAAAAGAAATATGACCCACAGCTTGAAAAAGATCGGGAAGCTTTTTTAAAACAACTTCAAGTTGATTGGGAAGAATGAGTAAGAAAATACTCATTCTGATAAAAATATATTTCACATGCTATGCTGTGTTAAAATAATGTAAATCCTATTTACAAAACCATGTAATAAATGTTATTTGTATATAAGATTATATTTATAATTTATACAAAGGGGTGAATATTGATGTCAGGTATCGTTGAATCATTACATAATGCTGTAAATTCAGGTTTACATGTCAAACAAGATTGGGTAGACATGGGATTTGGTATTGCGAATACAATCGCTAAAATTGCAGATCAAGTTTTAAAATATGTTTAATCGATAAACAAAAAAACTATCCATAAAATTGAAGAATTTATGGATAGTTTTTTTACGCTGAAAATCATTAGTAAACAATCCTTATATTCAGGTAATTACTTCTATATTTTTAGATATTGTAATTTACAAATATCTCCCTAAAAGCTATACTGAAAATAACAAGTGAAGTATGGTTCGCCATATGCAAAAAACCCCACTGCCGACCAAAGCAAAGTGGGGTTTTTATTTATCTTTTTAGGTTATCTGTAATGTAGTTCGCAACTACACCAGCGATAACAGATAAGATAAATGTTCCAACAAGTGAAAGTATCGTTAACGCCATATGCGCACCTCCTTTCATGCACAGGAAGTGCCATATCTATTATATATATCGAAAGACCAAGACGAAAGAGCCACATTATAGATAGATTTTGTATGCAGGCATACAGTATGCAACACTTAGACATTGATAACTGAATAAAGATACAAAATGTCATTTAATGAAAATGTATGAAAACGTGTCATTGGGGTAATGTATAAAAGATGAATATCCTATAATCCGAACCAAAAGGGACAAACGCTGAAATGACGGCGTTTGTCCCTTTTGAGTTAGTTAACATAATTACTGATTATGGGTAGTTGAATTGTATATGTTATGCAATACGCTAACTTAATAAATATTACCCATCAATGATTCAATAAAAAGACAACAAGAATAATCTTTATTGCTTAAATTTAAAGTAATTTATTTATCTAAATTTCTTTTTTCATTTATTAAGTTTTGAAACTCTTGTTCTAATTCTTCCGAAGGTTCAATACTCAATCGACTGAGTACTTCTGTAATTTTTGTCTCAAGTAAAAGTTTTTTATCTTCTTTAATATTCCTTGTTGGCTTTTCAGCTTGTTTAAATTGTTCATATGTGCCATCAAATATTTTTATTTCTTTATTATCAATTGTCATTATTCGAGTGGCTACTTTTTCGATAAATTTACGATCGTGAGATACAAAGATTATACTGCCATTATATTCCTTTAACAAAGATTCAAACGCCTCTATAGCTTCCATATCAAGAAAGTTTGTTGGTTCATCTAATACCAACGTATTAACTTCACTTAAGAATACTTTAGTTAGTGCTACTTTAACTCGCTCTCCACCACTTAAAACACTTATTGGTTTATAAACATCATCTCTAAAAAAATGCATTCTAGCTAGAATAGTTCGAATAAGAGTTTCATTTTGTTGTGAAGAAGATTGAACGTTTTCTAAAATACTCTTATCTAATTCTAATGTATCTATTTTTTGGCTAAAATAACCGATTTTGACAGATGGCGATAATGAAATACCAGGATTCCCATGCACAATTTTTTTAATAAACGTTGTCTTTCCTGTACCATTAGATCCGATAATTGCCATCTTGTCTCCTCCGCGAATACTAAAACTTTTTGCTTTCCACAATACCCGTCCTTCAATTGTACCCGAGACATCTTCACCACGTATTATAGTTCTATTTTTTACACTTTCTAAGTTCACTAAATCCATTTTAAGTGGAGGAAGTTCGTTTCTCTTTTCGACGCTTTCAAGTTTTTCTAGTCTGGTTTCTAGAGATTTTACAGTTTTTCGTAACTTCTTTTGCTTACCTGCAAAGTATGGCTTTGCTCCTGTTATTTTGCCTTCAGATAAACTTAAGTTTTTCGGTTTTTTAGTTGCTCGTTGAGCTTTCTGTTCTTTTATATTTATAGCTTTTTCCAATCGTTTCTTTTCTTTTTCATATTTTTCATATTCTAATTCTTCTCGATGTCTTTCTAATTCTTTTTGTTCAACATAGTTACTATAATTCCCCTTATATTCAGTTATTCTCCCCTCGTCAATTTCCCATATAGTAGTACACAAGTTATCTAAAAAAGCGCGATCATGTGAAACTATAATAAATGCTCCATGCCAATTTTTTAAATCCTGTTCTAATTTTTCTATATAGTTATTATCTAAGTTAGTTGTTGGTTCATCTGCTAATAGCAGTTCTGGATTTTTATCAAGCGCTTGCCGAATATAGTTTCGTGTTACTTCACCACCACTTTTAGTTGATTCTATGAGCTTCAATTGAGGAATAAGTTCACAATGTGAAAATTGTTTTACAATACCTTCTTCAGGCACAATTTTTTTATATAATATGTGAAGTAACGTTGTTTTTCCACTTCCATTTTTACCAATTAAACCAATACGATCATTCTGATAAATATTTAGGCGATTTATGTTCAACAATAAACGATCTTGAACATAATGTTTTATATGAAGTCCCTCTAACATTATTTTCATATTTTCTCATCCTCTTATAAGTAATTGAAGACAATAAAAGCCTCCCAATCTATTCAGAATAGGAGGCATAAATCTATATAGATGAACTCTAACAAAATACTTTTAGAGCCAACTACAGAATTTTCATCCTATCCTGAAAAGTACAATTGAAAACAACACAAATCAAACGCTGTTTGTAAATAAAACACTTTCAATTGTTTACTTTTGAAAATAGGATTAGTTAATCATGTAGTTGGTTCACCCTTTCCTTTATCGTATTAAATTCATCTTAAACAAATAGCAAATAAATGTCAATGTTCAACTCAAATTATTTTTTTAATTTATTTATATTACTTAATGAACAGTGGCTAGCAAT
>NZ_CP070965.1:0-43947 GCF_017086425.1 Staphylococcus sp. SB1-57 | reverse complement strand
CGATTTAACAATTGCATTAAAACAAGAACAATCTTTGAATTTAAATAGCCAAAATATATTAAGTAATACCAAAAAAATAGAAACTGATAATATAGATTCAAAAGAAGATATCATTACTCCAAAAGCATCAAAAAAAAATGAACAAAAACAATCTATCTTTTCTAAACTATTCAAAAAAAAATAATGTATTCACGCCTAAAGGCGTGAATACATTATTTTCTCTAAAAAGAAATTATCACTTGTTAATTATAATATAGTTAATATTTAGCAAGTGAAGTGTGGTTTATCATATGCAAAAATCCCACTACTGTCCAAAGCAAAGTAGGGTTTTTATTTAATATACAAAATACAAAGCATTTCTATATTGACAAAGGATAAAAATCATACTAACTTATGAATATATGAGCATATATTCATAAGTTAGTATGATTTTCTTCGAGTAACAAAACATTAATTGAAATTTTATATTTTTTAACTCTATAGTTATAAAAACAAAAATTCAAATTATAGAAAATATTTTTCATCATTAAAAAGAGGAGGGATTAAATGGAAAACGATCACAATCATAATCATACACATGGCGCGAACAAAAAGACTTTATTAATTAGTTTTATTATTATTACAAGTTACATGATTGTAGAAGGGTTAGGTGGTTTCTTTACTAACAGTCTTGCGTTAATTTCAGATGCTGGTCATATGTTAAGTGATTCTATTTCTTTAGGTATTGCTTTAATTGCATTTACTTTAGGAGCGAAGCAAGCTAATACAAATAAAACTTTTGGCTACAAAAGGTTTGAAATACTAGCAGCTGTACTTAATGGTATTACTTTGATGTTAATAGCTATCTATATTTTTTATGAAGCTATTGAGAGATTTAAAAACCCCCCTGAGGTAGCTTCTACAGGCATGTTAATTATCGCCTTGGTAGGCTTGTTTATTAATATTATTGTGGCTTGGATAATGCTGCGCGGGAGCGATGTAGAAGAAAACTTAAATATGCGTGGAGCATATTTGCATGTAATAAGCGACATGCTTGGATCTATAGGTGCAGTTATAGCAGCCCTTCTCATTATATTTTTTAGATGGGGGTGGGCGGATCCTTTAGCAAGTGTGATTGTAGCAATTTTAGTACTACGTAGCGGCTTTTATGTAACAAAATCAAGTCTTCATGTATTAATGGAGGGAGCACCAAGCAATATAAATACAAAAGACATTATTAAAACTATTAAAAAATTCAAAGAAGTTAAAAATATTCATGACTTTCATGTTTGGTCAGTAACTAGCGGATTAAACGCGTTATCTTGTCATATTGTTGTAGAAGATACAATGACCATTACTGAAAATGAGTTTTTACTTAAACGTATAGAACATGAACTCAATCATCAAAATATTCAACATGTCACAATACAGACTGAAACTTCTAACAATAATCATAGTGAAAAATTGTTTTGTATCGTGAAAGAAGAAGACAGTCAACATCATCATTAAATAAACAGCCATTATTTTTTAATAATGGCTGTTTATTTAATTATTCCAATATATTTAATATATCTTTTTTGTTATTTTCAAATCCCACGTAATATTTAAACAACTTTTTTTTACCCCAAAAAATTTTTTTATAAAAAACAAATAAGGGAACAATTCGGTTGCCTGATATTTTTTTCATTTCTTCTTCTAAGTCCAAATTTTGACTTACATCTTTATGACTATAACTAATCTCTTGAGAGTTTAAATACCTTTTTGATTCTTGGCAATCAGAGCATGTAGGTCTTGTGTAAAGCTCAAGTTGTATATTTTTATCCAAATATATCTCTCCTAATATAAGTTTTAGCATACATTTTATACAAGTGTACCTCTTAAAACAAACTATAAATATTAATTTTTTATATGAAACTTTTGTATTGACTTATACCTACTAGGGGTATAATATAGATTCCAACAAGAGATACCCCGTTAGGGTATATGAGGAGGGGTGAAATTGAACACTACTACTGTTAAAAACAATGACGCATTGCTCAATAGACTCAAAAGATTAGAAGGACAAATGCGCGGTTTACAATCAATGATAGCAGAAGATAGATATTGTATAGATGTACTAGTACAAATAACAGCAATACAATCAGCCCTAAAACAAGTGGGTTTTATAGTAACTGAAGACCATATATCTAATTGTGTAAGTGAAGGTATTAAAAATGGCAACGGAGAAGAAAGTATCAAAGAATTGATGGTTGTATTAAAACAATTTTCAAAATAGGAGGAAAGAAATAATTGAGTGAAAATATTAAAAAAACCTCATTAGGTATCACAGGCATGACATGTGCAGCTTGCTCGAATAAAGTAGAAAAAAATCTAAATAAATTAGATGAAGTTAACGCTAATGTAAATCCTTCTACAGAGAAAGCTACAATTGAATATAACCCCAATGTTACATCATTAGAAGATATTGCAAATACAATTCAAAAAACAGGTTATGGAGTTTTAACCGAAAAAGTGGATCTCGATGTAATGGGAATGACGTGTGCAGCTTGTTCGAATAAAATCGAAAAAGTTTTAAATCGAATCTCAGGTGTAAATAAGGCTACAGTTAATTTAACCACAGAAAGTGCTACTGTAGAATACAACCCTGATATGACGTCTGTAGATGAATTTCAACAACGTATTAAAAACCTAGGGTATGAGGCACAACCTAAAAAAGAAGCATCAGAAAAAAGTTCCCAAAAAGAAAAACAATTAAAACGACAGTTAATTAAATTAGTTGTTTCAGCTGTTTTAGCAGCTCCATTGTTAATGACAATGTTCGTTCATTTATTTGGTATTCAAATACCACATATATTTATGAACCCGTGGTTCCAATTTGTATTAGCAACGCCTGTTCAATTTGTTATTGGTTGGCAATTTTATGTAGGCGCTTATAAAAACCTTCGTAATGGGTCAGCAAATATGGATGTTCTTGTCGCTTTAGGTACAAGCGCAGCCTTCTTTTATAGTATTTATGAATCGATTAAGTGGTTAATTAATACAAATTATGAGCCACACCTATATTTTGAAACAAGTGCTGTATTAATTACTTTAATTCTTTTCGGAAAGTATTTAGAAGCACGTGCTAAAACACAAACAACAAATGCGTTAAGTAAATTGTTGAATTTACAAGCTAAAGAAGCACGTATATTACGCAACGGTGAAGAGACTATGGTTCCTTTAAGTGAGGTAAAAGAAGGAGACTATTTAGTTATCAAACCAGGAGAAAAAATACCAGTAGATGGCAAAATAATTAAAGGTATGACTTCAATTGACGAGTCAATGTTGACAGGTGAATCTATTCCTGTTGAAAAAATGCAAAATGATAATGTTATAGGATCAACAATGAATAAAAATGGAGCAATTACTGTTGAAGCAACAAAAGTTGGTAAAGATACAGCTCTTGCCTCCATTGTTAAAGTTGTCGAAGAAGCGCAAGGTTCTAAAGCGCCAATACAAAGACTAGCAGATATTATTTCTGGATATTTTGTACCTATCGTTGTAGGTATCGCGATTTTCACATTTATTATATGGATTTCATTAGTTCAGCCGGGACAATTTGAACCAGCCTTAGTTGCTGCAATAGCAGTATTAGTTATCGCTTGTCCTTGTGCGTTAGGCTTAGCTACGCCTACTTCTATAATGGTGGGTACCGGAAAAGCTGCTGAAAATGGCATTCTATTTAAAGGTGGAGAACACATTGAAGGTACACACGCTATTAATACAGTTGTTTTAGATAAAACTGGCACTATAACAAATGGCACACCTGAAGTCACTGATTTTAGTGGAGATGATCAAACATTACAATTGTTAGCTAGTGCAGAAAAAGGTTCTGAACACCCACTAGCTGAAGCTATCGTAAGTTATGCTAAAGAAAAATCATTAGAATTTTTAGAAGTAGACCATTTTGAAGCTATACCAGGGCGCGGTATAAATGCAACAATTGATGGTAAAGAACTTTTTGTCGGAAATCGAAAACTAATGAGTGAAAAAGGAATCCAAACTAATGAAGCTGAAACAAATCTCGCTCAATTTGAAAAAGAAGGAAAAACTGCAATGCTTATAAGCGTAGATAACGAATTGAGAGGGGTTGTCGCTGTAGCTGATACAGTTAAAGATACTGCCCAACAAGCTATTCAAAAACTTCATGAATTAGGTATTGAAGTTGCTATGTTAACTGGTGATAACAAACGTACCGCACAAGCAATAGCAAAACAAGTTGGTATAGACACGATTATTGCAGAGGTTTTACCAGAAGAAAAAGCTTCTAAAGTAGCAGAAATTCAATCTGAAGGTAAAAAAGTAGCTATGGTTGGAGATGGTGTCAATGATGCTCCAGCACTAGTTAAAGCAGATATTGGTATTGCCATTGGTACAGGTACAGAAGTTGCAATCGAAGCTGCTGATATAACTATTTTAGGAGGAGACCTTTTATTAATTCCAAAAGCAATAAAAGCAAGTAAATCTACAATTCGTAATATTCGCCAAAATCTATTTTGGGCGTTTGGTTACAATGTTGCAGGTATCCCTATAGCAGCAATTGGTCTGCTAGCACCTTGGGTTGCGGGAGCAGCAATGGCTTTAAGTTCTGTAAGTGTTGTCACAAACGCTTTACGTCTAAAACGTATGAAATTATAAGAATCTTATATTTCTTGAAAGGAGGTGACAACATTGACTAACGAAGTTATTAATGTAGAAGGTATGAGCTGTGACCATTGCAAGCATTCAATTGAAAAAGCATTAAATGGATTAGATGGTGTAACATCTTCAGAAGTAAGCTTGGCGAATGGGAATGTGGAAGTTGAATTTGATGAAAATCAAGTAGCTTTCAACGACTTTAAAGAAGCTATTGAAGATCAAGGTTACGATGTAATTAAATAATTTAAATAGTTGGGCATATCGTTTAATGATATGCCCTTATTAAAAATTAAGGAGGATAAAAATATGAATCATAATCATGAATATCATTCAAACAAACCCGAAATTAAAGCAAATGTTGTATATAGAGATGGTAATATAGAAATTACGTTAGAAGATGAATTTAATAATGCCCCATTATTAGATACTATGCATGAAAAAGAAATGCATTTCGTTTTAGTATCTAATGACATGGAGAAATATTACCACCTACACCCTCAAAAAAAGCATGAAGGTTTATTTATAATTAACCAACAATTAGAGCCAGGAACTTACCAGGCTTTTGTTGATGTTACACCAAAAAACCATGTGTATTCCGTTCATCCTATTGAACTGCAAATTGGAGATAAAATAACCTCTACAACATCTTTAAATTCTGATAAAAATTGGGTAAAAGTTAACAAAGGAGTTCATGTAACTTTAAATTCTATAAGTGCTAAAGAAGATGAACATGTCCCTTTAACTTTCAATACAGAATTAACTCCCCAACCTTATTTAGGAGCTTTAGGACATGTGATTATATTTGATGAGCAATTAACTGATTATATTCATGTTCACCCAGAATCACCTGATTCTACAACCTTTTATGCTCATTTTCCTAAAAAAGGGATGTATAAAATTTGGGCAGAATTTAAATTTAATGATGAAGTGCATAGATTTACTTATAATATTAAAGTTGCATAAATCTATTAGCAAAAGCTTAAAAATCAGTAAATTGTAAAGAGTTATTTAGATAATACAAAACGCTTTATAAAAAATCGAAAATTTAAGATAGAAAGTTGATGAAGAAAGTATCAAAAAATTGTAGTGGTTGTTTATATTGCAACATTCACTGAATTTTTATAGTTAATAACCTATTATTTAAGGAGTAATTTATTGATTAAGTTTGAATATTTTGAGGAGAAAGATTTTGATTTATTAATAAACTGGATAAACTCTCCTGAACTTTTAGTCAAATGGGCAGGTACAGATTTTAATTATCCCCTAGATGAAGAACAATTAAAGGAATATATTAAAGACACAAATAAAGAAAATTCTAGTAAAATAATTTATAAAGTTATCATTGAAGAAAATAATTCAAAAAAAATTATAGGTCATATTGCTTTAAATAATATAGATTTTAAAAATTGTTCCGCCACGTTAAGTAAAGTTTTAGTAGGTGATCCGCAAATGCGTGGCCAAGGATTAGGCCCTAAAATAATAAAGAAATTATTGAAAAAGGCTTTTGAAGATTTGGGACTACACAGAATTGAATTAGGTGTTTTTGCCTTTAATAAATCAGCTATTAAAAGTTACAAAAAGATTGGATTTATAAAAGAAGGAGAAAAAAGAGACTTTAGAAAATTAAATGGAGAATATTATAATTTATGGCAAATGAGTATGTTAGAAAGCGAATGGTCTTGAATAATTTTAAACAAAAATAGTCCTCTTATTAAAATAAGAGGACTATTTTTGTTTATTTAGAGCGTACCCAAAATATTCATTTTTTAAAATTTTTGATTATACAATAATTTCTCAATTGCAGCAAATGCGGCAGTAAATGTAAAAATAACGATATATTGAGACAAATTTTTTGAATGTACCATTCCATTAATTGCTGTTAATAATAGTGTTATTATAGTTAAGATCTCTACATTAAAGTTTAAAAGCCTCATATTGTAACTTAAAGTGTTTTTCATAAAAACAGCATGTAGCTTTATTTTCAACCAACATACTCCTATTATACTGAGAATTTCAACGATGAGCATAAACACTATTAATATATAGTATTTATTATAAGTTATATTACTCATTGATTCTCCTTCAATAATGAAAGCAATTGTTACTGGCACACATAATATAAAACTAAAAATCGTTAATATTAAACATAGATAAAATACTATTGATCCAAAAAGATTAAAAAATAGTATTTTCCATTCTAACTGATTAAATCCCTGTTTATATATAGAAACATTCTTTAGTTCTTTACATATATATAACACACTTAAATATGTAATTATTATAGAGATTACGCTGAAAGTAATACTGATAAGTATAGCTTCTAACATTTTCTCCTCCACATTATATAATTTTGCATTTCTCTACTTACCAGTGTTATAATTTAGATAACGAAAATGATTAACAATTAATGCACCAATCCCCACACTACTGCAATAGTGTGGGGATTTTTTCGATGCTGGCTTATAAGTCGCCTATTAATTATTTGTTGCGTTTACTAAGCCAATAAGTATAATACGCAACAGCACAGCCACTGATGACTGGCGCTATGATGTGAACGAAAATGATTAGCAAAGTAATGCACCTCCTCTCTGCGTCTAAATTTGACGCCTGAGAGATAGGCGACCCTATTATTATACCATCTGAGAATATACAAGCATATCTACTTCCGATAAGTCATTTTATGTTATATCTTTGCTTATTTTTATAGTATCAAGACAAGAAGAAACTCGTTTCAAAAACCCTTCTGATTTTTAGAGAAAAACTCTCTTATTTCATCGTCTTTAATAAAATAATATGCCATCTTTCCATCTTTATAAAAATCAAGCACCTCATTTTTATATAAAAGTCTTAAATGATGTGAAGTTGAAGCAATACTCATTTTCAATATCAAAGAAATATCACAAACACACAACTCATCTTCTTTAATCAAAGATAATATAATTTTCAATTTTTTCTCATCACAAATTTTTTCTAAAATGTTAAGTAATTTCTTAGATTTATCATCTTCTAAAAAACTTAAAGCATTGTTAACTTTATCCTCATGTACACAGATCACATCACAAGCATTTTCATAGCTCATATAAAATCACACCCTAATTTAAAATATAAATCCTAAAATTGTTCCAATAGTGTCATTTTCAATAATAATAAATAAACCTAAAGCTATGTAAATAACAGCCATAATCCAACGACTAAATTTCTCAACAATTTCTCCAACTCTTGGAATATTAGCTAATTTTTGTGCAGTAAATACCAAGAAGAAAATTAAAATTAAAAAGACAAACAAAGTAATTAATAAATCAGTAACACTTAATGTCACAAAATACGGAACAAATAAACCAATATTATCAGCACCACAACTTGCTATCGTAACAATTGCAACCGTACCAACTAATTTAGACAATCCTTTTTCATTCAATTCTTTTTTAGCTCTCTTTTCTCCTTCACAATCATCATAAATAGCTACTTTAATTCCTAAATAAATCGGTATTAACCCTAATAATCCTAATATCCATTTTTCAGGAACATAATTTAAGACAAAGGCAAAGAATAAACTTACGACAATCAATGTCACAGATCCTACATATTGACCAATATAAATATCTCTATATTCTTTTCTAGTCTTTGCTCTAGAAAAAAATATTAATAAAATTACTAATAAATCAACTGCTGTAGCAATATAAAGAACAGCAGCAGTGACAACCGTCTGAATCATACATACACCTCATTCAAAAATATTTTTGAATGTATTATAACTAATATTTTTAAATAATCATAGGTGCTTTATTCCAATTGCTTTATTGACGTTGAGCCTCGGAACGCACAATAAATTTTCTCGGCATAAATGCCATACCTAACCTAAAATGCTATTCTAAAATAAATTTAAAAAACAAATTAAAGTAGGTGTTCTTTATCAACTATATAGCTTGGCTAATTGTTTTTTGTGAAATTTCTTTTTGGATAGTTATAATATTAGGATTAATTATTAGATATATATTGAGACTTAAAAAGCTAGGTTTTTTATTTTTAGCATTAACTCCTGTTATCGATATATTACTTTTGATCGTAACAACCATAGATTTATTAAATGGAGCTAAAGCAGAACTCCCCCACGCTATTGCAGCAGTATATATATCAGTTTCACTTGTCTTTGGTAAAAGTATGATTAGATGGTTCGATGACAAATTTAGATACTACATAATGCGACAAGGCAATAAACCAAATAAATTAACCGGTTACGATTACTCAATTTATTATGCAAAAACTTGGTTGAAACATTTATTATCTTACATCATTGGCATGTCCCTATTATTTCTAATAAAAATATTAGTAAACAATAACGACAAAACTGAAGCGCTTAATGGCGTAATACATGGTTGGAGTATTATAATCGTTATTGATTTAATTATTTGTATTACTTACTTCATTTGGCCACCAAAAGAAAAATAATATAGAAATTAACTAAAATTATTGCTTTATTCCAATTGCTTTATTGACGTTGAGCCTCGGAACCCTTAACAATCCCAAAACTTGTCGAATGGTCGGCTTAATAGCTCACGCTATGCCGACATTCGTCTGCAAGTTTAGTTAAGGGTTCTTCTCAACATCAATAAATTTTCTCGGCATAAATGCGTGTTCTACTTTTTTCTAGAATGATTAATCAAGAAATAACCTAAAAGACCACAAATCAAAATAAATAAAAATATAAGCATTTTCTATCTCCTTTTTGGTAAAACTTTATCACAAGACTTATTAAAAAATTAAATATCCTTATTTTGAATTTTAAGGGGGCATTTTAAAGATTTAGGGTAAATCATATAGTTTTATATCCAAAATTCTATATAAGCGCTTAAAACGCAAATGAGAGCCAAATAAATATATTTTGATTTCACATCACAAATTTTTAGCAAAACCAGTTGCGAAATTTTTAGACACTGCCCATCTACATGCAAACTAAAATTTTGCATAAAATGGCTCAAAAAATCATCAACTTTTTTAGTTCCTGCAGGGGCAATTTCTTTCAAAAAAACACGGAATTTTGAATTGGCTCTAAATTCTTTGTAAGAGCATAAGGGAAATTTGCATACATTTAAAAATGTATGGTCTGGCGAAGCCAGACATTTCAAGGGATACAGCGATTTTAAAAAGGTATGCATTTTTTGCGTTTTGTACCCAGGTTGTACCCCTACAAATTGCGATTGTACCCAGGTTGTACCCCTATATATTGTGTCTGTACCCAGTTTGTACCCAGCCATTTTTAACGTATTTTCAACAAAAAAACGCTAGCTTTTTGCTAACGTTTAAGAAAATTTATTTTTATTTTTCTTCGTCAATTTCATCAATCATTTGATGATTAATTCTACTTTTTTCTTCTTCAGTCAAATCAAAAATTTCACTCGCTAAGTATTCTTTTTGGTTCCAGTGATAAAAAATTTGATAAATATATTCTGTCGGATCTACTTCTTTAAGATAATCTAAATCTCCATTTTTTAATTTCTTTCTTGCCTCTTTAAACAGTCCAGAATAAACAAGAATTTGTTTTCCCTTAAGAGATTTATAAAATGTATCGAACACTTTTTGATTAACTAAATAATCGCTATCTTTACCAGAATACTTCGCCATTTCGTATAATTCTTTGTTGTTGTTCTGTTTGATTTTTTGAACATGTACTTGTGTGATTTCATCAATTCCAGTCACATCTCGCCATAAATTCAGCCATTCTTTTTGACTAATATAATATCGTTTGTCTGTAAAATACGATTTGTTAACAGCAATCAAAACATGAAAATGTGGATTATAATCATCGCGTTTTTTGTTGTAAGTAATTTCTAATTTTCTTACGTAACCTTTAGCTATAGATTTAAAATGTTTACGATTACTTAATCGTCTAAACGACTCATTATAATTTTTTATTTCATCTTCCAAATGCTCAACTGTTACATTTGGTGTCGTAAGTGTTAAAAAGGTTCTGTTGCAAAGTAAAAAAATATAGCTAACCACTAATCTATCATGTCAGTGTTCGCTTAACTTGCTAGCATGATGCTAATTTCGTGGCATGGCGAAAATCCGTAGATCTGAAGAGACCTGCGGTTCTTTTTATATAGAGCGTAAATACATTCAATACCTTTTAAAGTATTCTTTGCTGTATTGATACTTTGATACCTTGTCTTTCTTACTTTAATATGACGGTGATCTTGCTCAATGAGGTTATTCAGATATTTCGATGTACAATGACAGTCAGGTTTAAGTTTAAAAGCTTTAATTACTTTAGCCATTGCGACCTTCGTTGAAGGTGCCTGATCTGTAATTACCTTTTGAGGTTTACCAAATTGTTTAATGAGACGTTTGATAAACGCATATGCTGAATGATTATCTCGTTGCTTACGCAACCAAATATCTAATGTATGTCCCTCTGCATCAATGGCACGATATAAATAGCTCCATTTTCCTTTTATTTTGATGTACGTCTCATCAATACGCCATTTGTAATAAGCTTTTTTATGCTTTTTCTTCCAAATTTGATACAAAATTGGGGCATATTCTTGAACCCAACGGTAGACCGTTGAATGATGAACGTTTACACCACGTTCACTTAATATTTCAGATATATCATGATAACTCAATGCATATCTTAGATAGTAGCCAACGGCTACAGTGATAACATCCTTGTTAAATTGTTTATATCTGAAATAGTTCATACAGAAGACTCCTTTTTGTTAAAATTATACTATAAATTCAACTTTGCAACAGAACCCAAAATGACAAGAGAATATGTTTTGATTGGACTATTAATTCTCTAATTTCACTCTAGCACATGATAGTGCAGAGAAACATTATTGATTATCATAATTATTTTTTATTTTGCTACGTTAGGTATGATTCTACCGCACTCACTTTGTTCGTTTGCTACAGCATGAATATAAAGGTCGAACTAAAGATTCTGACCTATATTCACGCTAAAAATCCCCTCAAAACCAATATAACTAATTTTAATTATTCTTTATTCTTGAGGTAAATGAATGAAATTGGTCGTATAAGCAATCGAGTGTTTAGGAATGAGCGTACGTTTCTCTAATTCATTATCTTTTGGATCTTTGATGCCATCGCTTTTCACTAATAATATTTCGTACGTATATTCTTTAACAATATACCCCGTAAATGATTCTCCATTATTTAAAACAACTTTTACCTTTTTATGATCAAAGAAAGCATACGCTTGTTTTGGATAATCATAGTTTTTGTAATGTTTTAGCCTCGCTTTTTGTTTATTATTCATCATTTTATCCCCCCTTTATATTAAGAATTTAATAATTGTCCTTTCTTTGCTATATTGCTAGCAGCTACAATATCATTGTTTTGATGTATGAATCCACATTTTGTACACTTAAACTTATTTTTATTAGTTCTGTTGTACTGATTTCTATCATGGCATATTGGACATTCAATAGACGTGAAACTTTCATCAACGATCAGTATTTCGTCATTTTCATTTTTTCGCTGCTTAATCGCAAAATAAGTCAAGTCAAATACCAAACTAGGAAAAGATAAATGGCTTGAACCATGATCACCTAATGCAAAGACGGTTTGAAAACGATTGGACGTTTGTTCTAACATTTCGTTAACTACTTGATTGATATGGCTTTTAAGTCCTGTTTTCAGTTTAGAATAAGCTTCGCTATTATCATATTGCTTATTAGCAATACGTCTCTCGTATTTTCTAAAAAGATGGAAGAGCGTGTTATGTTTATCGACAAAAACAAAAGATCGATCTATATTTGACGTTGTTAAATAATGGTATTTACCTAAATCGATACCAATAATATGAGCTTTTTCTTGTTTTATATAATCGTTAATCGCTTTGATATGCTTATATTTACAGTTTTCTAGCTTTTCTGGAAAACGTCTATAATAGCTTAAATACCAATTCGGAACTTGAATGACCCTCATATCCTCTTTTGTCATGTGAGGTAAAAAACTTTTAACTAACGAAAAATTCATCGCCTATCATTCCCCTTTTTTCTTGTATTTTATGTTTTAAATACGTTGAGTGGACTGTTTTCAAAGTTTTTTCTACGCATATTCGTTGAGCGCATTTCTTCTAATTCGGACAAAATAGAGCGCATTAAATATCCTTGCATAGCTTCAACAGTTTCTTGTTTTTTAACCATTATACCTTTGAATCTTTTAAGTACTGTAAATAATTCATCATCCATATCTTCAAGCATATACACTTCACCATACATATCATTAAACGAACGCTTAGCTTTTAAAATAACTGATTTAATGATTTGTATTTCTTTAGCACTAAAGTTATTCATATATCTCTTTGTATCTTCGGGCATTTCCTGAAGTTCTAAATGTTTTAAAGCTTCTTCATCGGATTGTTGTTGTAAATGATTCGTATGATTTGGATGATTAGGTTTTGTAGCTTCTACATTTTCTTCTCTTACATCATTCATATCATTCGTATCACTAGAATCAGTATTACTAATATCAGTGTCATTAAGTTCAGTATCATTAGTGTGCGATTTTCGCATTTCTTGTTGTGCGATTTCAGCATTTCTAGAAATGCGATTTTCGCAATTCTTGAAATGCGAAAATCGCATTTCAGTGTCATGACAAGTCTCATCAATGTTTTCTTCTTGTTTTTTGATTTCATAAACGTCTTCTTTAGTAACTTCAGGATTCATTAAATATAATTTATTAGGTCGTCCTTGCCCACATCTTACTTGTTCTAAAAGATTATTTTTTGATAACTCTTTTTTAATTTTTGTTAATTTACCATCATGACAATTTAATATAGCTTTAAGTTTTTCATTTGTGAAAATGAAAAATATATCGCCATTATCATCAAACCAATTGTTCTTTATTGATAATTCTAATCT
Source organism: Staphylococcus sp. SB1-57 (assembly GCF_017086425.1). Lineage (NCBI taxonomy): Bacteria > Bacillati > Bacillota > Bacilli > Caryophanales > Staphylococcaceae > Staphylococcus > Staphylococcus sp. SB1-57. Next base: position 30,406 of record NZ_CP070965.1, on the reverse strand, counting down.
GTCTTTTAACAAAGCGTACGCAATTTTAGCATCATTACTTAATTGCATATATTTCTCATTAGTAAAAAACACTTTTGGCAGTTGATAAAATTTTTCTCTATATTGTTGTTGGATATTAAATCTTTCTTCAGTCATAATAAAAAACCTCTTTCCGTATTTTGATTTGGTAAGAGGTAATAAAACGCTTTTATATATATTTGTGTTTATTTACTAGTTTCAATACTTGCACTAAGTAACAATTCAGTATATAATACAGTTATCAAAACATTGTAGATAAATAAACGTGGGGAACGTTTTATTACCAAACATTTAAGGGCAACTACGACCAATAGTTGCTCTTTTTATTTTGTTATAAATTAATAATAACACTTATATACCTATAGAAACAATTTATTTTGTAACTTTTTATGAGTAACATGTTACATGTAACAAACAACACAAAGAATATATAAGAATGAATTAAGAACAATGAGATTATGTATAAGTTGAAAGAAACAAGTTTTGCAGTAACATGTTACATGTAACAAACAACACAAAGAATATATAAGAATGAATTAAGAACAACGAGATTATGTATAAGTTGAAAGAAACAAGTTTTGCAGTAACATGTTACATGTAACAAACAACACAAAGAATATATAAGAATGAATTAAGAACAACGAGATTATGTATAAGTTGAAAGAAACAAAGTTTTGCAGTAACATGTTACATGTAACAAACAACACAAAGAATATATAAGAATGAATTAAGAACAACGAGATTATGTATAAGTTGAAAGAAACAAGTTTTGCAGTAACATGTTACATGTAACAAACAACACAAAGAATATATAAGAATGAATTAAGAACAACGAGATTATGTATAAGTTGAAAGAAACAAAGTTTTGCAGTAACATGTTACATGTAACAAACAACACAAAGAATATATAAGAATGAATTAAGAACAACGAGATTATGTATAAGTTGAAAGAAACAAAGTTTTGCAGTAACATGTTACATGTAACAAACAACACAAAGAATATATAAGAATGAATTAAGAACAATGAGATTATGTAGGAGGGTTATTTTGAATATAATAACAGTTGGAAATTTTAAAGGTGGCGTAGGTAAAACTACAGTATCTACATTACTTTCTTATATTGCATCTGAAAACTATAACAAAAAGGTTCTTTTAATAGATTTTGATCCTCAAGGTAACGCTACTCAAATTATGAAAAGAACTTATCCAGAATTTAAAGAGGAATCACTTTCATTCATAAATATGCTAAAAAGTGGAAATATAGATGAAAGTATCATTAGATTAACTTCTAATTTATCATTATTGCCCGCTGATTCGTCTTTGGCTAATTTATCCGATATTATTTCAAAAACAGACATTTTGAAAAAAAGATATATTTTAAAAAATGTGGTAGAAAAAATTGAAAAAATTTATGATTTCGATTATGTATTTATAGATGTGCCACCTACTATAAATTCAGATTTTACTAATAATGCTGTTTACGCAAGTAATTATATTTTAATGGTATTTCAAACACAACAATCAGCTTATGAGAGCAGTCTTTCTTTTGTTAATTTTCTAAGAGATAGAAAAAAAGAGTCAGATTTACCATTTGAATTAGTTGGTGCAGTTCCAGTATTAATAAAAAAAAATGGACGAGTAGATAAACAAATATTAGAGATGTCTAAATCTGCGTTTTCTGAAGCATTATTTGAACACCAAATATATCAAAGAGAAAGAATAAAAAAGTTCGCTGCTGATGGGATAAAAGATAAAGATATGCATGATAAAAAAGTCATACATATGTTCAACAAAGTATATGAAGAATTAGTTAGTAGAATTAAATTAATTGAGGAGGAATGAAATGTATGGCTGGATTTTTAGATAATATAGATACTTCGGAAGTGAAATACACAGAGAATTATAGACCTATATCTAAAAGTACAACAATGAGAGTAGATACTGATATTAAGAAAAGGCTAAACCAAATGGCGTTAGATAAAGATACGTCTATAAAATCAATAATTGATAAAGTTTTAGAAGAATTTTTAGAAAATAATAAGTATTAAAAAGTTAATTTATAGTAATTTTTCAAATAAAGAAAATGCTAAAATGCGTCACTATACTAGTGACGCATTTTTTGTAACTTCTGATAATCATGACTTATGTTAAATCAATCCGTAACTATCTTTTTTATTGAACAGTACCACGTTGAACATCTTCATCCAAATTATCCATCATCTCTTTAAATAATTCTTGAAATCTTGTTTCATCTTGATCAGAATAGCCTTCAAATATAACGTTATCAATATTCTCTTCATTGAAATAATAAATTTGATCTTCTACAACACCAACTGGATACTTACATGCTGAATAATCGAACAAATACTTTTGACCCTCAATTTCTACAATTGGCCCACGATTAATAATCATTAATTTTTGAGAACCTTCTTTTAGGTATACGATACTTCCTATCGTTTCCATTTTATCCTACCTATCTTTCCTGTAATTTCTGTTTGAGCATATAACAACACATTTTGAAATAAGATAAATGATAGTACTAGCATAATGCCAAGTATATATATATAGTTTGATTGATTTTGTATTATAAAACCTAATACCAAAGCTATTATTATAAAGCTCAAAATAATATTTATTATAATGTTTTTTAAAAACTCTTTAAAGTTTGGCCAGACAAAGGCGCTCATCTTATTTTTGCTCATACGAATTTCAAATTTTTTTTTCTTTTTTCTATCAATAATTTCTTTTAAAATAATTAATGGAATTATTGATATTAATACTAACATAATATTTAGTAACAAGTTGGTAGTAAAATTCATATAATCTAAAATAGGCTTTGTTAGAGTAGCAAACAAGACACCGATACCTGTTCCTATACTCCCCAATGCATTATTTTTATTTTCATTTATATGATTTGTTCTTATGTTATCTAATGTATCTTTATCGATTTCAACCAAAACTTGTCTTGTTAAATAATTCAACAATGGGAATATATATGTTAATTTATTTCGATTTAAATCAATAATAAAGTATCTATTTTCATAATGTATTAGTTTAAACTTACTATTTTTTTCGATAGTTTCTATTGTTATTTTATCGATGATTAGTCACATTCTTTCTAATTTAAAATATTTTTAAAAAGCTTTCATTGGATTTAAAGAATCAGTAACTGCATTAATTGATTGACCTACTTTTTTTCTAACATGATTAGAGGTATCTTTCATTGTATCAGAAACTTGATTTACTGTTTCCTCAGTATTTTTTATGGTTTGATATGCCTTTGTTTTATAATCCTTAATGGTCGATTCTGTATTGTGTTTGATTTCATTAACCTTTGAATTAGCTTTAATCATTCCTTTCGCAACTGTTGGAGTTATATCATCTTTCATTATTTTATGACCTTTATTTTTCACCATTTTATAACCCGTACTTATCATATTTTTTTCAAATTCAAGTTTACATTTTTCTAAGGAATAAATTTTTTTAGCTTTATCACTAATCCAGTTAAATGTTGGAGGTTCTGTTGCAAAGTAAAAAAATATAGCTAACCACTAATTTATCATGTCAGTGTTCGCTTAACTTGCTAGCATGATGCTAATTTCGTGGCATGGCGAAAATCCGTAGATCTGAAGAAACCTGCGGTTCTTTTTATATAGAGCGTAAATACATTCAATACCTTTTAAAGTATTCTTTGCTGTATTGATACTTTGATACCTTGTCTTTCTTACTTTAATATGACGGTGATCTTGCTCAATGAGATTATTCAGATATTTCGATGTACAATGACAGTCAGGTTTAAGTTTAAAAGCTTTAATTACTTTAGCCATTGCTACCTTCGTTGAAGGTGCCTGATCTGTAATTACCTTTTGAGGTTTACCAAATTGTTTAATGAGACGTTTGATAAACGCATATGCTGAATGATTATCTCGTTGCTTACGCAACCAAATATCTAATGTATGTCCCTCTCAATGGCACGATATAAATAGCTCCATTTTCCTTTTATTTTGATGTACGTCTCATCAATACGCCATTTGTAATAAGCTTTTTTATGCTTTTTCTTCCAAATTTGATACAAAATTGGGGCATATTCTTGAACCCAACGGTAGACCGTTGAATGATGAACGTTTACACCACGTTCCCTTAATATTTCAGATATATCACGATAACTCAATGCATATCTTAGATAGTATCCAACGGCTACAGTGATAACATCCTTGTTAAATTGTTTATATCTGAAATAGTTCATACAGAAGACTCCTTTTTGTTAAAATTATACTATAAATTCAACTTTGCAACAGAACCGTTCTTCTTCTGTGTATTCTAAGGTTTCAGAATTACTTTGCAACAGAACCAAATAGAGTATATAGAATTTATATTCGAACCTGAAAATCGTATTTATAATAAAAAGTACTCTGAAAGTAAGAATACAGTGAGTTCAAGACGATATATTAGTAGAGAAAAAACACCACAATGGTTAGAAGATCGAACATATACTAAAAAGGTTAGAAGTGATATAGATCCTCAACTAGAAAAGGATCGAGAAGCTTTTTTAAAGCAGCTGCAAATTGATTGGGATGAGTAAAGGAATGGGATTTGCAAATTCGAAGAAGCAGAAGGATTGTACAAGCACAATCCCAAAATCCCGTTATTCTTTATAAATAAATAATATATATAAGGAAGCAGAGACCCAATCCTATCATCAATACTTATAAATAATGAGTTGATTGTTCGTCAAAATGGGTGGGATTCCGGGATTTCCTTGTTACACCAACGTTTATCACGGGTTTTTATATAGAATTTTCTCATATTGTCAACGGGATTCTTAATAAATGACAAATCAAATATATCGATTTATATGTTACTCAAATATAGTATATTTATTTTTATTATCGTTATATACAAAATCAATGAATATTATATACTAAAAATTAATATTAAAAATATAGTCACTGCTACATAAATATAGTATTTACAATTAATAAGATTCATTAAATACCAAAAATTAAAATTTATCCTTTAAATAACTCTTGTTTTTTGTATAATTATTGTATGTAACAAAAATAAATATAAGGGAGTTATTTAATGTGTTTGTTTTAGCTACATCTTTATCAAGCCAAGTGAATCTTGACTGGCGGACATATATCATGCTTGCAGTATATTTTCTAATTTTACTTGTTATTGGATATTATGGTTATAAGCAGGCAACCGGAGATTTAAGAGAATATATGCTTGGTGGAAGAAATATAGGACCTTACGTCACTGCATTATCTGCTGGAGCTTCAGATATGAGTGGTTGGATGATTATGGGGTTACCTGGAGAGGTTTATACAACAGGTTTATCAGCAGCTTGGTTAGCTATTGGGTTAACTATCGGAGCTTATGTTAACTACATACTTGTAGCACCAAGACTTCGTGTGTACACTGAAAAAGCGAATGACTCAATCACATTACCTAACTATTTTACACATCGCCTTAATGATAATTCTAATATTATTAAAATTATCTCTGGTGGTATTATTGTTGTATTCTTTACACTATATACTCACTCGGGTATGGTTTCAGGTGGTAAATTATTTAATAGTGCGTTTGGTCTAGATTATCATACTGGTCTTATTGTAGTTTCGGTGATTGTTATTGCTTATACATTCTTTGGGGGGTATTTAGCAGTATCATTAACTGACTTCTTTCAAGGTGTAGTTATGTTAATTGCGATGGTTATGGTACCTATTGTAGCCATGATGCAGCTCGGAGGGATTGATGCTTTTTCTCAAGCAGCAAATTTAAAACCGACTAATTTAGATTTATTTAAAGGGACCACTATTGTGGGAATTATTTCTTTCTTTGCTTGGGGATTAGGTTACTTTGGTCAACCGCATATTATAGTACGATTCATGTCAATCAAATCCGTTAGTCAATTAAAAACTGCTAGAAGATTTGGTATTAGTTGGATGGCTATTAGTTTAATAGGTGCTGTATGTGTAGGGTTGATAGGTATTGCTTTTGTTCAAGATAGAGGAGTTAAATTAAATGATCCAGAAACACTTTTTATTTTAATGGGCCAAATTTTATTCCATCCATTGGTTGGTGGTTTCCTTCTTGCAGCAATTTTAGCAGCTATTATGAGCACAATCTCCTCACAACTACTTGTTACTTCTAGTTCACTTACAGAGGATTTCTATAAATTAATTAGAGGCGAAGAAGCTGCAAAAAAACATAAAAAAGAGTTTTTATTAGTAGGTCGATTATCTGTTCTTATTATAGCAATTATATCTATTATAATCGCATGGACTCCAAATGATACTATACTTAATCTTGTTGGTAATGCATGGGCTGGATTTGGTGCTGCATTTGGTCCACTGGTATTACTATCTCTCTATTGGAAGGGATTAAGTCGTACAGGAGCTATTTTTGGTATGATATCAGGATCAGTTGTAGTCATTATTTGGATTGTTTTTGTGAAGCCATTAGGAGAACATATTGATTTCTTTAATTTATATGAAATTATTCCTGGATTTTTAACAAGTTTAATTGTGACTTATATCGTAAGTCTTATAACTAAAAAACCGGATAGAGATGTTGAAAAAGAATTAGAAGAAGTTAAAAAACTTGTGAAAGAAAAATAACACTTTATCACTTAAAGAGGTAGAACAAGAAATTGTGGTTCTATCTCTTATTTTTTTATTTACAAATTTCATTTTATTGAAGTATATAGTTTTTATCAATTTCAATAACACTTATCTAATATGGTAGCAAATCGCATTATCTATCTGGTTCTGTTGCAAAGTTGAATTTATAGTATAATTTTAACAAAAAGGAGTCTTCTGTATGAACTATTTCAGATATAAACAATTTAACAAGGATGTTATCACTGTAGCCGTTGGCTACTATCTAAGATATGCATTGAGTTATCGTGATATATCTGAAATATTAAGTGAACGTGGTGTAAACGTTCATCATTCAACGGTCTACCGTTGGGTTCAAGAATATGCCCCAATTTTGTATCAAATTTGGAAGAAAAAGCATAAAAAAGCTTATTACAAATGGCGTATTGATGAGACGTACATCAAAATAAAAGGAAAATGGAGCTATTTATATCGTGCCATTGATGCAGAGGGACATACATTAGATATTTGGTTGCGTAAGCAACGAGATAATCATTCAGCATATGCGTTTATCAAACGTCTCATTAAACAATTTGGTAAACCTCAAAAGGTAATTACAGATCAGGCACCTTCAACGAAGGTAGCAATGGCTAAAGTAATTAAAGCTTTTAAACTTAAACCTGACTGTCATTGTACATCGAAATATCTGAATAATCTCATTGAGCAAGATCACCGTCATATTAAAGTAAGAAAGACAAGGTATCAAAGTATCAATACAGCAAAGAATACTTTAAAAGGTATTGAATGTATTTACGCTCTATATAAAAAGAACCGAAGGTCTCTTCAGATCTACGGATTTTCGCCATCCCACGAAATTAGCATCATGCTAGCAAGTTAAGCGAACACTAACATGATAGATTAGTGGTTAGCTATATTTTTTTACTTTGCAACAGAACCCACTGATGACTGGTGCTATGATGTGAACGAAAATGATTAGCAAAGTAATGCACCTCCTCTCTGCGTCTAAATTGACGCCTGAGAGATAGGCGACCTGTATATTATATCATCTCTGAATAAGGGATAATAGATAACTTCCGATAAGTCATCTTACGTAGTGTTTTAAAACAGCTTGATTTCTTATAGTACTATACTTACAGAATTATAAACCTCTATCAATGAAAAAAGAGATCTCATATATGAGATCTCTTTTTAATATCACTAAAAATTGAATTTGGCTTTATAAAACTAATATACGTAATAATTTTTATAAATATTATGAAATAAATATTTTGACTCTAATATTCTATGTTTGGTGCTTGGTTTACATGTTTTTGGTAACGTTTGAGTGCACAAAAACCAATAGTACTAATAAGTGTTACTATTAATAATTTTTTCACGCTTAACATTCCTTTTTAGCATTGTATTGTAGTCTACTTATTGTTTTGATAGTAATTTAATTCTAAATCTTTTGATGTCTGTTGACGGATTTTTTTCATTAACGCAGTATCATTAATGAGTGATTTACCATAAGATGGAATCATTTTTTGTATTTTAGGCGTCCATTCAGATTCATATTCAGGGAAGTTTTTCTCAAGTACTTCTAAAGCTACAGATACTGAAGTTGATGCTCCTGGAGACTCTCCTAATAAAGCTATTACCGAATGATCTTCAGAATTAACAACTTCTGTACCAAACTGAATAAATCCTTTACCATATTCGGGAGTATCTTTAATCACTTGTACACGTTTGCCTGCAGTGTATAACTGCCAATCTTCATCACGTGCTTCTGGATAAAATGTACGTAAATGATTCATACAACCTTCTTTAGTCATTAATATTTGATCAAATGAATATTTGATTAAAGGTAGGTTTTTAGCAGCAGCAGATAATAATGTTGTAATATTATATGGTTTGACTGATTTAAATAAATCAAGATTAGAACCATTTTTTAAGAACTTAGGACCCACACTAGCGAATGGACCGAATAATAATGTACGTTCACCATCAATATATCGAGTATCCAAGTGAGGTACTGTCATAGGCGGTGTGCCAGGTGGTTCTTTACCGTAAACTTTGGCATCGTGTTGGGCTATAATGTCTGGGTTAGTACAAATTAAAAATTGTCCTGTAATAGGGAATCCACCCAAATGTTTACTTTCTGGAATTCCAGTTTTTTGTAATAGTGGAATAGCGCCACCACCAGCACCAATAAATACATAATCAGCAAGTTCAGTTTGAACATCACCGCTGTTACGTTGACGCACTTTAACTTCCCATTTACCATCTTTTCGATGGTTAAAGTCTATTACTTCATGATTATATTGGACATTGGCATTAGGATGTTGTTCAATGTTTTTAGCCATTTTACGAGTAAGCTCTCCAAAGTTAACGTCTGTACCTTCGTTAATCTTACTAGCAGCCATAATATCACTTGAGCTATGACCCTCCATCATTAATGGAACCCATTTTCTCATCTCTTCAATATCTTCTGTATATTCAATATTGTCGAACATTGGAAAATCCTTCATAGCATGATAACGATCCTTTAAGAATTGAACGTTATTTTTACCTCTAACAAAACTAATGTGAGGTAATGGTTGAATAAATTCTTTAGGGTTAGAAATACTATTATTTTTAACTAAATGACCCCAAAATTGTTTTGAAATCTCAAACTGTTCATTAATTTCTTTTGCTTTTTCTATATCAATTGATCCATCAGGTTGTTTCACTGTATAGTTCAATTCACATAAAGCAGCATGACCAGTTCCAGCATTATGACGCTCATTTGAACTTTCGATACCAGGACGATCTAAACGTTCATATAGTTTTATATTCCAACTTGGTTCTAACTCTTTAAGCATAGAACTAAAAGTTGTGCTTAAAACACCAGCGCCAATAACAACAACTGTTTTTGACTCTTTTGTATTCATAATTGACTCCCTTCTTTTAAGTACAAATATTAGTGTAATACAAAACATACAGAAATTAAAATACTTATTTTTAATAAGAACTATTCTTTTATGGAATAGATACATATTCTGTAATATTATTGTTATTTCTACTTAGCTTATTAATAAGCTAAGTAGAAAGGTCCAGATGCATACAAATACTAATAATCCTATACTAAAGCGCATTGTCATTTTCATTAATTGTGATTCATTTCCTACTTCATTAACTGCAGCAGTAGCAATAGCTATAGATTGAGGTGATACAATTTTAGCCGTAACGCCACCAGCTACGTTAGCTGCCACAAGTAAGGACCCTTTAGCACCAATTTGTCCAGCAACAGAGGCTTGTATTGGAGCAAACAATGCATTGTTATTTACAACTGATCCAGTCATAAATACACCTATCCAACCTAAAACTGGTGATAATAATGGAAATATAGATCCAGCTTTAGCAATACCTTGGCCCATAGCACTACTTAATCCGCCATAAGTCGTTACTTTAGATACAGCTAGGATAAAACATATTGTTAATACAGAAATCCATAGTTCTTTCACTGTTAATCCTAATAGTTTCCCAGCAATTTTAAAATTCATGTTATTTGCAATAATAATAGTCAAAATGGCTGTAATTAATATAGCTGTACCGGTTTGTGCAATAAAATTAAAAGTGAGTACATTTGGTGCGTGCGTTACATCATTCATCGTACCAGGTACATTAAAATTAATTACAAGAGAGTGTAATAGTCCTTTCTTTTCAAATAATCCTTTAAAGAATGATGAACTCCATATAAGTACAATAACAGTTAAAATGATGAAAGGACTCCATGCATAAACAATTTTTTTGAATGAATGTTTAGCTACACGTTTAGGCTCTTCATTTTGTTGTAATCTAAATATGTTTTTAGGTTGAAACTTACTAGAGAATAATGCTAGTGCAACCATAGCTACCAATCCAGGTATAATATCTGCAAGTTCAGGACCTGCAAATGATGTTATAATCACTTGTAAAAACGTATAAGTTACAGAAACAACTAAAATAGATGGTAATATCTCTTTAATACCTCTGAATCCATCAATCATAAATATTAATAAGAAAGGCACAAAAAAGCTAATAAACCCTAAAGTTAAATTACCAATTAGTGCTACCTCGGTAGCAGAAACATCACCTGATAAATTTAACGTATCAATAATAGCTACTGGAATTCCTACTGCACCATAAGCCCCAGCAGCAGCATTGCCTACTAAACAATACATAGCTGCCTCTAAGGGTTTGAATCCCAGCTGCGTAAGTAATACAGCGCATATAGCAATTGGTACACCAAATCCGGCTGCGCCTTCTAAAAATGCATTAAATACAAAACCGATTAGTAATAATTGAATACGTTGATCTTGTGAAATACTAGCTATACTGTCTTTAACAATATCAAATTGACCACTTTTGGTAGAAATTTTATACAACCATACTGCCATAATAACTATAAAACCAATGGGAATAATACCTTGATAGAAACCTTCAAATGTGGCTCCTCCAGCAATGTTCAAAGGTAATTTAAAAACTAATAATGCTACTAATATTGTTATAATCAAAGTTGTTAATGCAGCATAAACACCTTTCATTTTAAATACTGTTAAACACAGTAAGAAAAGAATGATTGGTATAGCAGCAACAATTGAAGATAACAACAAATTATGAAATGGATCAAATGAATGCACTAACATAACAATTTATACTCCTCTTTTAATTTTTAAGATACTATTCTGCTTCTCTAATTTCCTCTGCAATATCTTTATAATCAATATCCGTCTTATTAAAGATTTCATCATTAATTGGGAAATGTTGTTCGAATGTTTCGAAGTTCTGAATTTCAACCTTAGCATCTTCTATTTCAAAGTCTAGCACATGGCCGCCGAAGTTACGATCATCATTCGCAAAGTGCACATGGAATCCTGCTGAACCTACACCATGGAAAAGTTCCGGTGTGAAGAAACCAACAACAGTTCCTTTAACATACGTCTCAGTTTGTTCAGGTTGTCTGCGTGCCGAATCAATTAATCGTGTGTATGGCGGCTCTTGTCCAGGCATCATGCGAACGTGCATTTTTTTGAATACTCCAGAAATTTTAACAGCTGAAAATAAGTTTTCACTCAACATGTTTTCTTTAACTTCGTCAAAAACGTCTTCAGATGATTTATCTTTAGTTTGGTATGTTGTATCTGCCTTGAATTTCGTCACTGTCGCATAAGGTGTTAATTCATCACCTTTTAATTCAATAAAATCTTTATGTTCATTAGCATGGTAAGCCTTACCATCCACAAATATCACTTCTCCATTCGATCCCGTTAAAGTCGCAATACCTAAATCTCCATGTTTTAATATTTCATTAATTGAGGCGGTACCCTTTAATAGTCCTGCCATCAATGTTCCTAATGTACCGTGTTGATATAAGATATTAGTCATAAAAGCTTCACTCCTCAATTACTATTTGATTATTAATTAAATGCATCAGGCAACATATTGGTTGAAAGTTTTACATTATCTTTATAATTTACAGGTATATCAATGACTACAGGTCCTTGAATTTCATAACCTTTTTTAATCGCATTTTCTAATTCTTCTTGATTTGTTACACGCATTCCTTTCGCACCAAAAGCTTCTGCATATTTCACGTAATCAACTGAACCAAAATCTACACCTGATGAACGTTCGTATTTCATTTCTTCTTGGAACTCAACCATATTATACTTACCATCATTCCAAATTAATTGTATGATATTTAAATTTTTTCGAACAGCTGTTTCTAAATCTTGTGCTGAAAATAGAAATCCACCATCACCAGCTACTGAGACAACTTGTGTATTTGGACGTACTAGTGCTGCTGAAATCGCCCAAGGTAATGCAACACCTAACGTTTGCATACCATTACTAAATAACAAATGTCTCGGATTATAACTTCTGAATTTACGTGCCATCCAAATATAATGACTTCCGACATCAACGGTAACCGTAGTATCATCCGTTAACATTTTTTGCATAGATTCGATAATTTCGATTGGATGTAATACACCATCTTTATGAGTTGCTTTAATACCCGTTTCTTCAACAATATGTGCTCTTAACTGCTCTAATTCATCTAAATGTTGTTGGTTAATAAATGGTTCATCTACTTTGTCAGATATCATTTCTATAGTTCCTGCAATATTACCAATTAATTCTTTAGTAGGTTGCATATAATTTGTAATTTCTGCTGGAACTTCATCAATATTGATCACTTTTGTGTCTAATTCCTTATTCCAATTACTTGCTTCGTACTCAATCGGATCATAACCAATTGTGACAACTAAATCACTTTTACGAAGCAATTCATCTCCTACTTGGTTACGGAATAATCCTACACGACCAAAGAAGTGATTTTCTAAATCGCGACTAATGACACCAGCACCTTGGAATGTTTCAACTACTGGTAAATTTGTCTTTTCAACTAATTTACGGATAGCATTTGTTTCATTCGCACTTGAACTTCTCATACCGGCGAGTAAAACAGGAAATGCTGCATTTTTAATTGCATCAATCACGTCATTTATATCTTGCTCACTAGGAACACCTAAATTGGGCTTTTGACATAGTGCTATAGCTTTTGATTCTACTGGTGCTGAAATAACATCTTGTGGAATACTAATAAAACTCGCACCATTTTTACCTGATGTTGCTGTTCTCATAGCATTAGTCATGACTTCTGATAAAGATTCAGGATCTTGTACTTCTTCACTATACTTTGTTGAATATTTTAATAATGCCGCATTATCTATACTTTGATGTGTTAAACGTAATAAATCATTACGTTTAACTTGTCCTCCTAAAGCTAATACGGGATCTCCTTCAGATGTTGCTGTTAATAGTCCGGTCGTTAAGTTACTGACACCTGGACCACTCGTTACAAGTGCGACACCTGGTTTACCAGTTAGTCGTCCTATACCTTGGGCCATCATTGCTGCGTTTTGCTCGTGACGCGTAACAATAAGTTCAGGTCCATCGTCTTCAAGTGCGTTAAATAAATAGTCAATTTTTGCACCTGGAATACCAAATATATATTCCACACCATTATTTTTTAGAGTATCAATAACTATGTTAGCTGCATTATAATTTTTATTAGCCATTTACATTCATTTCCTTTCAAGTTTTACATTACATGTCTATATCTACTAGTTGTATACATATTCAATGAAATACATGTAATTTGTTTGTATCTACATTATAACTCCATTTTAAACATGAATAAAAATACTTATTTACGATCCTAATTATTCCTTTATTTCATACTTTCATTACTATTAATAAATTATATGGGGGTGGAACAATAGATATAACATATACTTCGTTGTTTTAGTGAATCCATATTGATTCTTTTAAATATATAAAAGTAAAAATAGTATATAGTCAGTGCACTTTATAATTTAATGAAAGAAGTTGAATGATAAAATTTGAAAGGGCTCATTATACTGATACGATAATCTTTTTGATATCAGAAATCTATGAAAATATTTGAAATTAAAGTTATCAATGCAACACTTAAAAATATTCAAAAATAAAGTCATGTAAGTGAATTATCAATCTAACTTTTAAAATAAGAAAAACTTCTTAATGTATAAATAGTAAAAAAGCTGCCTAAATACAAAGACGACTTTTACAACTTCATTATGTTTGAAAGGCATTAGATAAAGGAAATATTATTAAAAAGCAAAGAATGATAAAAAATTATTAGGTCACATTAGATTTATCTATACTATTTAATTATAAAATGAATAAGTATATTTAAACATAATATAGGATATTAAAGTTTATACAAAAAGGAGTTTTTCTATTATTTATATAATTTGTATAATTCTAATGTTGGTTGCCATTGGCGCTTTTTTAAAAAACATTATGAGTAGAAGGAAAAGCAAAGTTTTCGATATTGTAGCTATTACTACCTTTTTAATAGCTTCGATTTTACTTTTAATTTATGAAATTTTTATTGATTAAATATGAAACTTTATTTCGATAAAAATATTTATATTAATAATAGTAATATTATTTCTCTAATTATATTTAATTCCTTTTGACTTGGGAAATCAATAACTCTTTTATTTGCTTTTGCTGCCCAAGTAACAGAAATAATGGCAATTAGTACTGAAATGGCTAATGAAGGCTATCAATTTGTACCAGTTTATACGGTTGCTGTAATATTTTATTGGTCATTAGCGATTATTATTGAGCTCATCTTCCATAAGCTAGAACACCATACATTTCATTATTTAGTGTCATAAATTAAAACTCTGGAACACGCTTTTGAATAAGCGTGTTCCAGAGTTTTTCATTAATTCTTATTCTCAATATTTCTATGAGGACGACCAGCAAATAACATAATCCAAGTTGTTAGAATAAATGGCATCGTCAATGATGGTAAACCAATGAGTTCAAGCATTGTATTCAAACCTAAATTCAATAGAACAGTTAATAATAAACCTTATATGTTTAACCTCCCTACTTCTTGGTGTATATAATATCTAGATAAAAAATTATAATTGAAAGGTAATGATGGTATATGACTAAAAAAATAGCAATCATTTTAGCAGATGAATTTGAAGATATAGAATTAACTAGTCCAAAAGAAGCACTAGAAAATGCTGGGTTCGAAACTGAAATTATTGGAGATACAGCAAAACAAGAACTTGTTGGTAAACATGGTGAAAAAGTAACTGTAGATATTAGCATTTCAGATGCAAAACCAGAAACTTATGATGCTTTATTAATCCCTGGTGGATTCTCACCAGACCATTTACGTGGTGATGAAGAAGGGCGTTATGGTACCTTTACTAAGTACTTTACTCAAAATGATGTACCAACATTTGCGATTTGTCATGGCCCACTTTTACTAGTTGATACTGATGATTTAAATGGACGTACAATAACTGGTGTTATCAATGTACGTAAAGATTTATCTAATGCGGGTGCACAAGTTGTCGATGAATCAGTTGTAGTAGACAACAATATTGTAACAAGTCGCGTACCAGATGATTTAGATGATTTCAATAGAGAAATTATAAAACAATTAGAATCATAGTTTTATAATATTAATCAATATTCCGTATATTTAGTGACTATCGACAAAGTTATAAACTTTGTCGATAGTTTTTATTATTATGTCTTTGTATAAAGAAAAAGTATTGTAAAAATAAATAAGATTAATTTCTTTAAGATACTTCTCAAAAATCATATGATAAAAACTATATTACATATAATAAAAATATTTAATTATTATTTTTGACTAAATGGAACATTTGTATTTTAATATTAACCTATTCTAGAATTGTACTAATATTTTAACTTCACTTATATTATTAATGGATAAAAATTACAATGGAGGATAATTAAATTTATGAATGATATTACCATTATAGGAGCTTCACAAAATAATTTAAAAAAGATAGATATAAGTATCCCTAAACATTTAATTACAGTATTTACCGGGCGTTCTGGTTCAGGCAAGTCATCATTGGTTTTCAATACAATAGCTGCTGAATCTGAACAACTTTTAAATGAAAGTTACTCTAGCTACATTCAATTCCACTTAAATCAGCAGCCTAAACCAAAAGTAACAGAAATTAAAAATCTTCCTGTAGCAATGACAATTAGTCAAAAAAGATTTAATGGTAATTCTCGCTCTACTGTAGGTACAGTGTCTGATATATATGCCTCTGTTAGATTGTTGTGGTCAAGGGTAGGTGAACCTTTTGTTGGTTATTCAGATTCCTTTTCATTTAACAGTCCCAATGGTATGTGTAAAACATGTGAAGGATTAGGTTACATTGAAGACATTAATTTAAATGAACTCTTAGATTGGAACAAATCTTTAAATGAAGGTGCTATTAATTTCCCTTCTTTTGGCCCTGATAAAGAAAGAGGGAAAGCTTATCGTGATAGTGGTCTATTCGATAATGATAAAAAATTAAAAGCATATACAAAAGAAGAATTAGATTTGTTTTTGTATCAGGAGCCAATAAAATTAAAAAATCCGCCCGAAGAATGGCGAAAATCAGCAAAGTATGTAGGGCTTATACCTAGATTTAGAAGGATATTCTTAGGGGATAAAGAATTTAACAAGAAACGTTACGCTAAGCATCTTAAAAATGTTGTAGAAAATAAAACTTGTCCAACCTGTAATGGTCAACGTTTAAATTCAAAAATTTTGAGTTGTAAAATTAAGGGAAAAAATATTTCAGATTTTACACAAATGACTGTAAAAGAAAATTTAGTGTTTCTTAATAAATTAAACAATTCTACAGCTCAATTTATTATTGAACCACTTCGAAAGCAATTAGAAGCCCTTGATTATATAGGATTAAGTTATTTAACGCTTAATCGTGTAACCACTTCTTTATCAGGTGGAGAAGCACAACGTCTTAAATTAATACGACATTTGAACAGTTCGCTATCTGATTTGGTTTATATCATTGATGAACCCAGTGTTGGTTTACATCCAGAGGATATTACAAAAATAAATGAAATTTTGAAATCTTTAAAAGATAAAGGTAATACAGTATTAATTGTAGAACACGATCCTGATGTAATTAAAGAAGCAGATTATATTATTGATATGGGACCAAGTTCAGGAACGCAAGGTGGAGAGATAACGTTTGAGGGAACATACAAAGAATTATTGTCTTCAGATACATCTACTGGGGAAGCACTACGTATCAAACATCACTTAAAAAATGAGAGACGTGAACCAAAGAGTTTTTATCATCTTGGACCAGTGACCCAAAACAATTTGAATAATGTGACAGTGGATATACCTAAGCATGTTTTGACAGTATTAACGGGAGTAGCAGGTTCTGGGAAAAGTTCACTTGTTAAGGGCGGTTTTGCCAAGAATGATAATGCAGTATTTATGGATCAAAAAGCGATACAAGGTTCCAATCGGTCTAATTTACTAACTTTTTTAAGTATTTTTGATAGAGTCAGAAATTTTTTCAGTAAAGAAACTGGATTAAATAAATCTATGTTTAGTTATAATTCGAAAGGAGCTTGTCCCAATTGTGGAGGTAAAGGTTATATTGAAACAGAGCTTGCATTTATGGGCGAATTTTCACAAATATGTGAAGTGTGTAACGGTAAACGTTATAAGCCAGAAGTGTTGAATGCAACTATAGATGGCTATTCTATTGCTGATTTCCTTGAATTGACTGTTGACGAAGGTATAAAATTTTTTGATAAAGAAAAAGACATTCAGTCTAAGTTACAAGCTATAAGTAAAACTGGATTAAATTACGTAACCCTTGGCCAGCCTCTATCTACATTATCAGGTGGTGAAATTCAACGCGTTAAATTAGCCCAATATTTAAATGATGCTGTTACAGATAGTATTTTTATATTTGATGAACCTACGACAGGTTTACATGAAGCTGATATTCCTATATTGATAAACTGTTTTAATGACCTTATTGAACAAAATAATACTGTTATTTTAATTGAACATAACTTATCAACAATGTGTGAAGCTGATTGGATTATAGATGTAGGACCAGGTCCTGGTTTAGATGGGGGAAAAGTACAATTTAGTGGATCGCCTATGAACTTTGTTAAAGAAAATAAAACATTAACATCTAAGCATTTGAAATTATATATAGCAAACGATTAAATTTGTTTGATAGTTTCATATAGCAGTGATTAGATTTAGAAATTTTATAATTTAACGATTCTGAAAATTAGCACATGAAATTAATAAAAGAGTCTATATACTGGTCATAATCTGTATATAGACTCCTTTATGCATTTATTATTGTGGTTTTAAAACGACTTTAATATTGTTATCTTTTTTCTGATCGAAAATATCATACGCTTGTTTTGCTTCTTCTAAAGGCATGGTATGCGTTATAATTTCTGTTGGATCAAACACTTCATTTTTAATCATTTCATATAATTTTGGCATTTGATGAATAACTGGCGCTTGACCACTTTTTATTTGAACATCTCTATTAAAAATTAAATCTACTGGAAAATTATCTGCAGGTGTAGCATAAATACCAGTTAATTGAATGGTACCAAATTTTCTTACTGATTCTGCTGCTGTAATAATTGGACTAATATTACCGCGTTGTGCTGAGTTTGAACTAATCTCTAAATCATCTTGAGCGACTTGTCCATCCATTCCCACACAATCTATTACAACATCTGCACCGCCACGTGTATTTTCACGAAGTAATTTTCCAATATTATCTTCTTTAGAAAAATTATACACTTCAGCACCATTGAATTTTTTCGCATGGTTTAATCTATGTTCCACATTATCAATGGCAATCACACGTTCAGCACCTTTTAATTTAGCAAATTTTTGTGCCATTAAACCGATTGGACCACAACCTAGAACAATAACAGTGTCACCAGATTTTACGCCCGCATGTTCTACACTCCAATAAGCTGTTGGGACAACATCAGATAAAAATAATACTTGTTCGTCTTTCAAATCACTATCTGGAACTTTGAAAGAAGAGAAGTCAGCAAATGGAACTCTTAAATACTCTGCTTGTCCTCCCCAGTGGTTCCCGTGCATGGCACCAAAACCGAAAAGTCCACCATTGTCCATTTTCCAATTTGCAGGGGATGGATTAGAGTTGTCGCATTGAGACTCCATATGGTTATTACAATAGAAGCAGTCACCACAACCGATGTTAAAAGGTATAACCACTCTATCCCCTTTTTTTAAAGTCTTAACGTCTTTTCCTACTTCTTCTACAATTCCCATTGGCTCATGTCCGATAACAAAACCAGGATCCATAAATAAATCGCCTTGATGATAAAGGTGTAAATCAGAACCACATATACCTGAAGCTGTTATTTTAATAATTGCATCTGTTGATTCTTCTATCGTTGGATCGTTTACTTCACGAACTTCCATATTTTTATGTCCTTGATAAGTAACTGCTTTCATTTAAATCACCCTCCTAAAAATATATACCCTTTTAATTTTTATATAATACAATTCTATTTTTGTTATTGAATTAGCAAAATGACAATATCAATACGTTAAATAGTTTTTTTAGAAAATCAACAAATCTTGGCCTTAGAAAGTAATGAAATATACAAAGACTAGAGGGCCAATTAGAAGAAAGACAAATTAACTACCTATAATCATTGGTTATGTAAACAGAGTGAATGAGGCAATCATAGTCCATACAGAACCTTTATTTGGCTCTCATTTGTGTTTTAAGAGCTTATGTAAAAAAACATATAAAATACCCCTTAAAATGCAAAATAAGGATATTAGCTTATCACATATGAGTTTTGGTTTTAGTACGACACTTTTTTAGGTGTGTAAGTGCGCCTTTGGATATAAAAATAAAAGCCAACCCAGACAAAGTGGATTGGCTTTTTCTTTCGTACGGTCTGTTTATTTTTCCTTCGACGCCGTATCGTCGATGTAAATAAAAAAAGTTATGGGCTAAAAATCTACATCACTTTTTCAAGAATGTAGTAGCGATATTCGACACAAATTAATTTTTATAACTGCTCGGAATATCTCAAGCCGTTTCTTTGAATTTAAAATTAAAAATCGACGCAGGTCGATGACGGATCTACACTAGCGTTTGGAACAAACGTATAAGTGCGCCCTTACGGGAGTTAAGTAGATTATAACACTGGTTAGTAGAGGAATGCAAAATTATAAAGTGTGTTGAGTTAGATTAGACATTTTTCTTTTTAAAGACAAATACTACGATGATTAAGAAAATAATAATATAAACAATATTACCAATAAATAATTCATGCAGTTCTAATTTTGTGAATTTTTTCATGTTTTTATCAACAATTTGAACCATAATATTCATCATACTAATAGGGTTCCATTTTAACCATTCCCATTTATCTACAACAATTGTTAATATCCCTGACAAAATTGAAGTGGCAAAATACAATACAATACCGACAGCAATAGAGACACCGGGACTTTTCATTGCACATGAAATTAATAAGGTGATACTTAAGACTAACCATGTTCCAACATATGTACCTAGTCCAGTTAATAACATTTTACTTAATAACGATAACGCATCACCCTTACTTTCAAGGAGATTGATATCGTTGAAGAAAATAGCCCATAGAATAATTCCTACAACAATACTAACAATAAAATACAGTAGTGAAAAAAGTATTAATGTAATAATTTTACTAATAATAATGCTTGTTCTCGTATATTTTCGATAGAGAAGATTTTTAATTGTACCATGATAAAACTCCATTGAAATAATGGTGCTGGCTTGAATAATTAATAAAAAGATAAACCATGAAAAACCACTAAATGCTGATTCAATAGATGATTGTGGAGAAAAAACATCATCATAGTTTTTAGATATTATAGCTTGAACAACCATTAATAACATAATGATAATTGGTATAATAAACGTCGATTTCTTTTTAAACAATTTAAAACATTCTTGCTTAATTAAAGTGCCCATTTTACGATTGATCCTCCTTATCAATGATACTTAATAATACATTTTCTAAATCGTTATCTTTATATTGGTTTAATTCTTCTTCGGTAGTTTCAGTAACAATTTTACCTTTGTTAATGATAAGGATAGAATTGGTGATTTTTACTAACTCACTTAATATATGGCTAGAAATTAAAAAGGTAACGCCCTCTTCCGCTTTTTTTACAATGAGTTCTCTAACATCTCTTACAGCCCTAGGATCTAACCCATTCATAGGTTCATCTAAAATAATTAATTGGGGTTGATTTAAGAAAGCTATTGCAATACCTAATTTTTGTTTCATACCCAAGGAATATGTTTTGGCTTTATTATGTATATACTCATCCATTTTAAGTTGAGAGACAATTGTATCAATATCTTGAGTATTTTTAGTTTCATTTAGTAGTTTAAGATTGTCATAGCCTGACATAAAGGGATATACTCCTGGATTTTCGATCAATGCACCAACGTTACTTTTTTTATGCTTATTTTCAATAACTTCAAAGTTACCTTCTTGATAAATCGAGTAGCCTAATATAACTTTCATCAAAGATGTTTTTCCTGCCCCATTTGCTCCAACAAGACCGACAATCTGTCCTCGTTTTAAATTTAAAGAAATATCTTTGAGAATAGTCTTATTACCTATCTTTTTTGTTAAATGTTCTACTGTTAAAACATCCATACAATTATCTCCTTTTTAATTATTTAGATATATTTTAAATCCAAACTTAATGTATCATAAAAAAATAAATTATTTAAATACATGTTGAGATACATAAATATAAATTAAATGAAGTGCTGCATTTTATAAGTACACTCTAAATTAACAAGATGTATAATCAATCTCAAATTGTAATTTTATACTTTTATTATATGATCTTTGTACTTAGAGATATATTGTAAAAAAACCAATAAAATGTTATATTAACATTACTATTTTATCGATGAAGGAGGATTAAAATGACAGCTTCTATGAGACTCAAATAAACCTTTTTGAATACAAAACTAAATTAATTCAAAAAGGCTTGTCCGCAATACACACACTCATAGGATGACTTATGTCATTTTTTATCCTTCGATAGGAATAATAAACGCTTTCAAATACTAAAACATCGTAATAATTCTTTAAGTGTTTGAAAGTGTAATGTGAATGAGACGGGAGTAGCCTGTCTCATTTTTTGCGTACACGTCCTTTAAATATACAAGGAGTGTATAAATATGGAACAATATACAATTAAATTTAACCAAATCAATCATAAATTGACAGATTTACGATCACTTAACATCGATCATCTTTATGCTTACCAATTTGAAAAAATAGCACTTATTGGGGGTAATGGTACTGGCAAAACCACATTACTAAATATGATTGCTCAAAAAACAAAACCAGAATCTGGAACAGTTGAAACGAATGGCGAAATTCAATATTTTGAACAGCTTAACATGGATGTGGAAAATGATTTTAACACGTTAGACGGTAGTTTAATGAGTGAACTCCATATACCTATGCATACAACCGACAGTATGAGTGGTGGTGAAAAAGCAAAATATAAATTAGCTAATGTCATATCAAATTATAGTCCGATATTACTTTTAGATGAACCTACAAATCACTTGGATAAAATTGGTAAAGATTATCTGAATAATATTTTAAAATATTACTATGGTACTTTAATTATAGTAAGTCACGATAGAGCACTTATAGACCAAATTGCTGACACAATTTGGGATATACAAGAAGATGGCACAATAAGAGTGTTTAAAGGTAATTACACACAGTATCAAAATCAATATGAACAAGAACAGTTAGAACAACAACGTAAATATGAACAGTATATAAGTGAAAAACAAAGATTGTCCCAAGCCAGTAAAGCTAAACGAAATCAAGCGCAACAAATGGCACAAGCATCATCAAAACAAAAAAATAAAAGTATAGCACCAGATCGTTTAAGTGCATCAAAACAAAAAGGCACGGTTGAGAAGGCTGCTCAAAAACAAGCTAAGCATATTGAAAAAAGAATGGAACATTTGGAAGAAGTTGAAAAACCACAAAGTTATCATGAATTCAATTTTCCACAAAATAAAATTTATGATATCCATAATAATTATCCAATCATTGCACAAAATCTAACATTGGTTAAAGGAAGTCAAAAACTGCTAACACAAGTACGATTCCAAATACCATATGGCAAAAATATAGCGCTCGTAGGTGCAAATGGTGTAGGTAAGACAACTTTACTTGAAGCTATTTACCACCAAATAGAGGGAATTGATTGTTCTCCTAAAGTGCAAATGGCATACTATCGTCAACTTGCTTATGAAGACATGCGTGACGTTTCATTATTGCAATATTTAATGGATGAAACGGATTCATCAGAATCATTCAGTAGAGCTATTTTAAATAACTTGGGTTTAAATGAAGCACTTGAGCGTTCTTGTAATGTTTTGAGTGGTGGGGAAAGAACGAAATTATCGTTAGCAGTATTATTTTCAACGAAAGCGAATATGTTAATTTTGGATGAACCAACTAATTTTTTAGATATTAAAACATTAGAAGCATTAGAAATGTTTATGAATAAATATCCTGGAATCATTTTGTTTACATCACATGATACAAGGTTTGTTAAACATGTATCAGATAAAAAATGGGAATTAACAGGACAATCTATTCATGATATAACTTAAAAACTATACACTAATTTATATTGAATATTTCTTTAAAGTATTATAATAAAGTAAATAACAATAGTACCATAACCGTTCGTTTTTGACACAAAACCTCTTAACTTAATATTAAGAGGTTTTTCTTGGATATTTAAGTCTATAAACTTGTGTTATAATCAATGTATCATAAATATCAAAAATCATGAGTTTTTAGACGATGAGAGACGCGTTTATTTGCATCGAGAATTAGATTTCGTTAATAAGTGCCCATAAAACGATTAAAAGAGGTGGTATTGAAATGGCTAAAATTGGTTATGCACGTGTATCAACACAAGATCAAAGTCTTGATGGACAGATTGATACACTTGAGGAATATGGTTGTGAACGTATCTTTAGCGAGAAAGCGAGCGGTCGCAAAACGAAAAGAACAGAACTTGATAAGTGTTTAGATTATTTACGCGAAGGAGATATCCTAGTTATCTATAAACTAGATCGTCTTGGACGTACAACAAAACAGTTAATTGAGCTATCGCAATGGTTGGATGATAATAGCATTGATTTACATATTATAGATATGAACGTATCGACTAAAGATGCGATGGGCAAGATGTTCTTTACCATGATGAGTGCATTCGCTGAACTTGAAGCTAACTTATTAAGTGAACGAACAAAAAAAGGATTAGAAGCAGCACGAGCAAGAGGGCGAAAAGGCGGCAGACCTTCATTGCCTGACCATAAGAAAAGAGAAATTAAATTTCTATACGATGAACAAAAACTTACAGGCGAAGAGATTGCTAAACAAACAGGTGTAAGTCGTTCTACAGTATATAGGATGCTTAAAGATTAAACTCTATGAAAAAATATATTACTTAAGGCTCTTATAGGTGTATCTAAATCATTTTATGAACATTGATTTTATGTTGAGTTTTTGAACATATTATATACTGATATTCATAGATTTTGGATTATGAAGAAAGAGTGTACAGAAAACAGTTATTTTCTGTACACTCTTAAATTATTTTAATGATTCTGGAAAATCTTGATAGCCTTCTCTAATATTTACGACATTTTCAAATCCTTTGTTTTCTAAGATACCCACGGCGATTGAACTTCTAACACCTGACTGACAATGTACGTATATTTTATCCTCTTTATTAAATGGAATATTTTCATTTAATAATTTACCATGCGGAATATTGACTGCTTGATCTAAGTGCCCATTATTCCACTCTTCTTCATTACGTACGTCAAGTATATATTCTTCTTTACCAGTCATATCAACGCTATGGATGGATTGGGTTAAAATTTCTGATTTTGGTAAACGATAACCTGCTACATTATCAAAGCCAATTAATTGTAAAGTATGCGCTGCTTGTTCAACGGTAGATTTATCACCAATTAAATCTATACTATTTTCATAGTCTAAATACCAACCGATTTGGTTAATGAAGTTTTGGTTGTAAGGAATATTGATTGTACCTTCAGTATGACCACCATGAAAGGCTTCTTTACTACGAAGATCAAAGGCTATTCTTGCATTATCTAAACTAGGAAAAACGTCGTATGGTTGATACATGTTCATACCAAACTGATTAATTTTTTTCATCTGTGCAAAGTGATGGGGTGGCGCTGGTTGATTTGATGTTAATGTTTCAACAAATTTAGATTCATCTGTTACATTAAATGCCCAGTTATTAATTTTTTCGTAACCTAGCGTAGACATTGGTACGGCGCCTAATGCTTTACCACAAGGACTTCCAGCACCGTGACCTGGCCAAATTTGAATATAATCTGGTAAATCTTTAACACTTTCTATAGATTGATACATTTGTTTCGCACTAACTTCTGTAGAACCTTCCATTTGAACTGATTTTTCTAGTAAATCAGGTCTACCGATATCACCAACAAAGACAAAATCGCCACTAAATAAGCCCATTGGAACGCTTGAGCCGCCACCTTCATCAGTGAGTAAGAAACTGATACTCTCCGGGGTATGACCAGGTGTATGCAATACTTCTAATTTAATGTTACCTACATGAATAATATCTTGATGTTTAACAAAATGTGTTTGTTCTGGCATATTACGATAACTTAATTCATCGTCACCTTCGCCAGATACATATACGTTTGCATTTAATTGTTCTGCCACATCTCTAATGCCTGAAGCAAAATCAGCGTGGATATGGGTTTCTGCAGCTTGTGTAATTGTAAAACCTTCGCTATCTGCAACTTCCATATATTTTGTTAAGTCACGTACAGGGTCAATTATTATTGCCTCTCCTGTGCGTTGACAGCCAACTAAATAAGATGCTTGAGATAAATTGTTATCGTAAAATTGTTTAAAAAACATATAAAGAACTCCTTATTTTAATAGATTTAATTAAATAAATAAATTATGACTCGCGTTTTCAGTATCACCTATATAAGTGCCTACACCGCCGTACTCAACTTCGTCTCTTAATTCTTCTTTCTTAATGCCCATGACATCCATGCTCATCGTACATGCGATTAATTTGATATCTTGGTCGATTGCTTGGTCGATAAGTGATGGTAATGAATCAACATTTTTCTTTTTCATTACGTAGCGCATCATGATATTACCTAAACCGAACATATTCATTTTAGAGAGTGGCATTTTCAAGGGTGTTTTTGGCAACATAAAATCAAACATTTTTGCGATACCTTTCTTTTTAACGTTAGCTGTTTGCGCTTTTTTCAACGCGTTAAGTCCCCAGAAAGTGAAAAAGATGGTTACATCTCTTCCTGCAGCTTTAGCACCATTCGCAATAATCATTGCTGCCACTGCTTTATCTAATTCTCCACTAAATAGTACAATTGTAGTGCCTTTAGACGTATGACTCACTTCTAAATCTTTGGGTTGTTCTTTTTGAATAATCGCTTTAATTTCATTGTCACCCCCATCAAGTTTTACTAATGTGTGTCCCGTTTGTTTCGCCCAGCTTTTAATATCACTTGCGAATCCTGGATCTGTGACTGTAACCTCAATTTGGTCACCTTCTTGAATATTTTTTACTTCTTTACTGATATTTACAATAGGGCCTGGACATTGAAGACCACTATAGTTTAATTGTTTACGCTCTGCTTTAATTTCTACATTTGTGTTTTCTTCTTTTGTATCATCGCTGACGTTTTTTTCTTCATAAGCTTTATAGCCGCCGTCTAAATTTACAACGTCATAACCTTGTTCAGCTAAATATTTACTAGCTTTAGCACTTCTGTTACCACTTTTACAGTGTACATAATAGGTTTTATTTTTGTCTTTATTGAACGACTCAATCTCATCTACAGGATGCAGTGTGGAACCATTGATGTGCCCCAATTCATATTCTTCTTGTGTTCTTACATCAATCAATTGACCTTGAGAAGTTAATTTTTCTAATTCTGATTTACTTAAATCATTAATATGTTTTTCATTATATTGTTTCATAATAACCTCCTGTTAAATACCTATAAGGGTATGTTAACTGATTGTTTATAGCGTGTCAAATACCCAATGGGGTATTTGACATTTTTGGTTCTATCTATTATTATGACTTTATTCAATTAAAAGTGGAGGAAATAACTATGCATTATGATAAAAAAATGATTAATCGTATTAATAGAATACAAGGTCAACTCAATGGAGTTATTAAAATGATGGAAGAAGAAAAAGATTGTAAAGATGTCATTACTCAAATCAGTGCATCAAAAAGTTCAATCCAACGTTTGATGGGGATTATCATTAGTGAAAATTTAATAGAATGTGTAAAGACAGCAGAGGATAATGGTGAAAATTCTGAAGAATTGATTAATGAAGCCGTTAACTTATTGGTAAAAAGTAAATAATGGATATTTCAACTGTTATTATGATGTTACTTATTGGGGTATTCGGAGGCTTTATTTCGGGTCTAGTAGGTATCGGTGGCGCTATTATTATTTACCCAGCCATTTTATTGTTACCGCCACTATTTGGGGCTCCTGCATATAGCGCGTATATCGCATCAGGACTTACTTCTAGCCAAGTCTTTTTCAGTACCTTAAGTGGCTCTTTGAAAGCAAGAAAAAAACCAGAATTCTCACCCCAGTTGGTCCTTTATATGGGAGGAGGTATGATTATAGGGAGCATGTTAGGGGCTTTGCTAGCAAATTTATTTGATGCTACATTTGTAAATATGGTGTATATTATCATTGCTTTACTTGCATTAATATTAATGTTTATTAACGTAAAACCTAGTTCAGACCAATCTTCCTTTAATAAGCCTTTATTGGTTATTGTGGGTCTTTTCGTTGGCATCATTTCGGGTATAGTTGGAGCAGGCGGCGCCTTTATTATTATTCCTATATTATTAGTTTTATTCAAATTACCAATGAATACGGTGGTTGCTAATAGTATAGTAATTGCCTTTATATCTTCAATTGGCGCCTTTATCATTAAACTTATACAAGGTTACATTCCTTTAGAAGACGCGTTATTTTTAATAATAGGGAGTATTATTTTCGCTCCGTTAGGCTTAAAATTAGGTGAAAAAGTCCCTAGTTTTGTACAAAAATGGATCATCAGTATTTTAATTATTATTGCAATTATTCAAATTGTTTTATAAATAAGAAAGAGAGGTACAACTAATATTTGCACTTCTCTTTCTTATTTATAAAGTTAAAACATTCTCAAATAGCAATGGCAAGTTGCTATAAATTCAACAGCTATATACGTATGATTAGGGTGTAGTCATAATTAAACATGTAAGGAGTGAAAAAATGGCTAATCGTGAGAAATTAAAAAAACGTATCAGTTTGGGCTTAAGTTTAGCTCAAGTCATGGTTCAGGCAAGCCTTGTTTATTTAGCTTATAAACAATATAAATTATCAAGAGATTACTAATATTTAACTAAGGGTTTAGAACAAAGTTCTAGGCTCTTATTTTTTGTGTGTCAACGGTAACGGAATGAACGAAGTGAATGAGTATAAGGAGTTGACATACTTACATAGCTCGCCATACTAAACGCAGTGGAATTGGATAACCTCCAATTCCCTGCAGTTTGAACGGCGAGTTCAAGAAGTTTTTTGTTAGACCTTTTTTACAAAAAAGGTCTGGTTCAGGTTTTTTAATATCAAAATAAATTCGTATGAATTTATTCATTCTTTAAAGTGATTCTGAACTTGGGGTAATTTTGTCCTAATCTTTATATATATTTATATAAATCTTTTTAAACCCTTTTTAGAGAGTTGTTGAAGCTTACTCGCAGTAAGGTTTTAGAACTCTAAAGGGTAGATTTTGTAACAGGAAAGGGTAGATTTTGTAACAGGAAAGGGTAGATTTTGTAACAAAGATACCTAATCGTTTTGGGATTGCGTTATATATTATGTTATAGTAATATTAAATTCATTTTATAGGGTGGATTTATCATAAAACTACCCTATGTTGTTACAAAAAAGGATTAAAGGAAGAAATTTAGACGTCTTTTCCTTTAATCCTAAAACTAAAAACATATGTAGGAGTGATTATAACATGACTGGAGAGACTGTTGTGTACCGAAACGAAATGAATTTAGTACCTTTAAGAAAATTTACAAGTACAGAAGTCGATTTGTTTTTTACATTGTGTAATAAACTTAAAGAACAAGACACACGTAAACTAGAAATACCTTTTGATGAATTAAAACATCTTAGTAATTATTACTCACGATCACAAGCGCGTTTTATAAAAGATTTAGAACATGTATACGATAAAATGTTGCATTTAACTTATACAGAACGTAACGAGCAATCATTTGAAAAATTTGTATTGTTCACTTCTTATAAAGTTGATATAAAAAAACAATACCTGTCTATTAGTGTTAATAATGATTTGAAGCATATACTCAATTCAATTACTGCTGATTTCACTAAATTTGAACTACAGGAAATGACACAACTAAAATCAACTTATGCAAAAAATATGTTTAGATTACTAAAGCAATATAAACATACAGGATATTTCAAAATTCAAATTAATGATTTCAGAGAACGTTTAGATATTCCGAAAAGTTATCGAATGAGTGAAATTGATAAGTATGTATTTAAACCAATAATTAAAGAATTAGGCTTTTTATTTAAAAATCTCAATATTAATAAAATTAAAGCTAAAAAAGGACGAAAGATTGAATGGTTAGAATTTTCTTTTGAACCTGAGAAACGTATTCATTCGAAACGACAATCTAATATGATAAGTACAGGCAAACCAAAACAATATATAAGCCGTGAAATGACGCCACAATGGTTAAAAAATAACACTTATGAACCAACCACATCTAAGACATCTGCGTATACAGAAGAAGAACGTCAAGCGTTTTTACAAAAAATGAAAAAGTAAAGGAGACCCAGTTATTTGATGAAAACTGTAAAGGAAGTTTCTGAACTTTTAGATGTCTCTAAACAAACAATTCATTATCATTTAAAAAGTTTACCTTCAAATTTGAAGGTAAACAAAGTAGGTAACAAATCATTAATAGATGATAATACAATAGATTATCTAAAAACAATTTTAAATAAAAAAACGACAAAAGAATCGACAAAATTTGATGAAAAATCGACAAACAAAACAGAATCATTAAATAACCAATATAGCAGTTATATCGATAAATACATAGAGCATTTAGAATCAGAAATTCGACAAAAGAATCGACAAATTGA